>DASSTN010000093.1:0-3604 GCA_035707905.1 Intrasporangium sp. | reverse complement strand
TCGGAAACTAGCTCAGGCTGACGGACTTCGAGGCTCGCTCAGGCGGCGAGGGCGAAGTCGGTGCGCTTGGAGTTGGCACCTATTGGTTTGCAAGGAGCGTTGACGAGATGACCTTGCATCCTCGGCCCGCTTCCCCTGGCGCTTCGACCACCGTCGAAACCGATCACCCCCATGGGGGCGACCACATCACGCTGTGCACTTGTCAAGCTGCGAGATCACAGTATGCCTGAGTAACGCTCTGGTGGTCCAAGCCATTCCCGTATTCCGCTCAGCTCCGGCCCTCTCGCCCCCCACCTCCCCCTGCGGACAGGTCGGTTCACCGCAGGGTGGGCAGGTGCTGGTCACGGGCCAGGACTCCGCGGAAGAGGTCACCGTGCTCCTCCAGGCGGTCGAGGATCGTGCGGATCGTCCAGCGGTCGGGTCGCAGGTCGGGGTCGTCCAGCTCGTCCCAGAGGATCGGCGCGGACACGGGCGCCCCGGCCGAGGGCCGGGGGCTGTACGGGGCGACGAGGGTCTTGTTGACCGCGTTCTGGGTGTAGTCGAGCCGGGCCCGGCCCTTGCGGTCGCTCTTGACCCACTTCCAGCTGACCGCGTCGGGCATGACGGCACCCACGGTCTTCGACACCCGCTCCGCCCAGGCGCGGGTCTCCTCGAAGCTCGGGCCCGGCGCGATGGGGACCCAGATCTGGATACCACGGCGCCCGGTGACCTTGGGGTAGGCCCGCAGGTGAAGGTGCTCGAAGGCCGTGCGGTGCAGGCGGGCCAGGGCGAGCAGCTCGTCCCATGTCGTGTGGTCGCCCGGGTCGAGGTCGAACAGCACGTAGCTGGGCTCGTCGGGGGTGGAGGTCGGCGAGGTCCAGGGGTGCCACTCGAGCGCGCCGAAGCCGGCCACCCAGACGAGGGTCGCGGGCTCGTCGACGACGACGTAGTTCTGGGTCTCGTCGGCGTCGGCCTCCGGGTTGTGCCAGCGGGTGAGCCACTCGGGTGCGTGGTCGGGCACCTCCTTGTGCCAGAAGCCCTTGGCCTGCGCGCCGTCCGGGTAGCGGTGCATGTTGAGGGCGCGGTCGCGCAGGTAGGGCACGAGCACGGGGGCGATGCGAGCGGCATACGCGATGAGCTCGCGCTTCGTCACGGGCGCCTCGCCGTCCCGGCCGGGGAAGAGCACCTTGTCGAGGTTGGTCACCTTGAGCGTGCGTCCGAACACCTGCCACGTGCCATCGCCGTCGAGGTCGGCGAGGGCGGCCAGCTCGTCCTCCGTGGGCCCCTCGACGAGGGGCTCGCCTGCGGGAACCGACGCCTGGTCTGCCGGCAGGTCGGACCGCCAGAGCCGTTCGGGTGCGGCCTTCACCTCGTCGTTGGTTCGTCCAGTGAGGACGGAGGTGTGGAAGTCCTCCGCGTCCCACCCTTCCTCCGCGTGCGCGTCGTGCTTGTGCACGAGGAGCCACTGCTCCTTGCCGGACTTGTCCGGATTGCGACGGACGAGCGCGAACCGGCCCCTGAGCCGCTCGCCGAACATCTCGACGTGGAAGTCGCCGGCGCGCACCGCGGCCGCCGGGTCGTCGGTGCCGACCGGCTCCCACGTGCCGCGGTCCCAGACGATGACGTCGCCCCCGCCGTACTCCCCCGCCGGGATGACGCCCTCGAAGAACTCGTACTCCATCGGGTGGTCCTCGACGTGGACGGCCAGTCGCTTCGCCTCGGGGTCGAGCGTCGGCCCCTTCGGCACCGCCCAGCTGGCGAGGACACCGTCGATCTCGAACCTCAGGTCGTAGTGCAGGCGGCGCGCCCGGTGCCGCTGCACGACGAACCGGCGGCGGCCGTCCTCGACAGGTGCGCAGCCCCCCGAGGGCTCCGGCGTGCGGGTGAAGTCCCGCTTGCGCCGGTAGGGGGCCAGCAGGTCGGCGGTGTCGGCCATGTCCCCGTCCTACCCCCGGACGGCCTCCCCCTCACCAGGAGCCGGACGAGGAGCCACCGACGCCGCCGCCGCTGAAGCCACCCCCGGAGAAGCCGGAGGAGCCGGACGAGCCCGGGGTCGACGTGAAGGTACCCGTCGAGGTGGTCGAGAAGCTGTCGACGCCGCTCGCGATGCTGGTGAAGTCGGGGAAGGCGGTCCCGCTCCAGATGTACCAGGTCGGCATGACGAGCGGCTGGTTCGCCGCCTCGGCCGCCCGGGCCACGTCGGCGAAGGTCTTGGCCCACCGATCTGCGACGCCGAAGACGACGGCGTACGGCAGGTAGCGGCTGAAGATGTTGGACGCCTCCTCGAAGGCGATCTGCCCCGCCTCCGCCGTGAGGAGGTACTCCTTGAAGCCGAGGGACTGGGCGAGGACCGCCGAGCCCTCGGGGGTCTTGGCGGCCATCCGGCCCCCGACGAGGAAGACGATGACGCCGGAGAGGACGAGGCCGATGCCGAGCGCGACGCCGCCGGTGAAGCCGCCCCCGAGGATGGCGGCGAGGGCGGACTGGCCGTAGAAGAGCATGATCCCGCCGACCACGGCGAGGACGATGCCAAAGCCCTGCCAGACGGACCGCTGGGTCTGCGGTGACTGCCGGAACCAGCCCCGCTGCACGACCTCCCGGTACATCAGGCTCTGGATCCGCTTGAGGGTCTGGGCGAAGGTGTTCTTCAGGTCCGAGAGCAGGACCTCGTCCGAGCCGCCTTTGAAGAGTCCGCTCAGCAGCTCGCTCTCGTAGGGAAGCAGCCGGTCGTTTGCCGGCGGGTCGAGCCGGTAGAGCCTCCAGTCGGTGCGCTTGAAGATGCCGCTCGCCTCGACCTCCTCGATGCGCAGGTAGCCGCGGACGGCCAGGTCGATGACCGTGGCCGAGACATCGATCGGGTTCGCCGTCTCGTCGATGATCGTGCCGACCATGCCGGGCTGCACGCCCTTGGGCGGCTGGAACTGGACGGCCACCGTCGGCCGCCCGCCGCGGGTCGTCACCGGAGCCGGCGTCGCCACGGCTCCTGCGGCCCCCGCCCCGGTCGCCGAGCCGGGGGCGCCTACGAACCCCGGGCTCAGCCCGGGGGTGAGGTCGGCGTACCGCTCGTCGCGGCCACGCGTCCACCAGAGCATGCCCATGACGGCGGCAGCGATCAGGGGTGCGCCGATCCCGGCCGCGTAGGCCGCGACGTTGACCGCCGGCGCAGCCTGCCTGCCGACTCCCGAGTCGACGCCACCGGTCCGCACGTCGGCGCGCGGGTTGTCGAACGCCGCCGCCGGGTATTCCGCGATGACCGTCATCCCCTCGCCCGGGGCGAGGTTGTCGGCGCCGAACGTGGTGCGCTCGCCCGCCGCGCCCTGGCACTGGGTGGTCGACCCGGTCGGGCCGCGGTAGCACAGCACCCGGGTCGAGGCGGCCGGCGCGTTGACCGTGATCGAGACGTGATCGCGTGGCGTGTACTCGTTGGCACCGAAGACGTTGTAGAAGAACTCGACCGAGTCGTTCTGCTGGATCGGGTTGAGCGCGTTGTGGAGCGTGTACTTCACGACGTAGGTCTGGGTACCGCTGGTCCACTCGTTCGCACTGCCGATGCGGAGCTGGTCGGCCGCGCCGTTCGCACTGACCCGAAACTGGGACGGGGCGCCCGTGGGGCTCGACACCGACA
>DASSTN010000092.1:0-2378 GCA_035707905.1 Intrasporangium sp. | reverse complement strand
GTCGGGCAGGGCAACCCGCGAGCTCGCCGGGTGGCGGTCTACACGTTCACCTATCCCCTCGACCTCGACCGCCCGCCCCTGGGCGGCCCGGATTCGCTCAGCCGGTGATGGCGTCGAGGGCCACGAGGTCCTCCGCGGTCGGCTGCCAGAGCCCGGCCCGGACGTTGTCGGCAACCTGCTCGGGACGGGTCGCCCCCGCGATGACCGAGGCGACCGCGGGCTGGGCGGCGAGGCCGCCGATCGCGACGTCGATGGGGCGCAGGCCCCGCTCAGCGGCATACGCCTCGATGGCCTCGATCGTGTCCCAGTCCGCCTGGGCCAGCCGGTCGTCCTGACCGGCGAGACGGCTGCCCTCGGGGGCCGCCTCACCTCGGCGGTACTTGCCGGTGAGGAGCCCGGAGGCGAGCGGGAAGAACGGGAGCACCCCGACGCCGACGTGCTCACAGGCGGGCACGAGCTCGTCCTCGACATCCCGCTCGAGCAGCGAGTACTCGTTCTGCGCCGAGACGAAGGGCGTCAGCCCACCGGTGCGGGAGATCCAGTCGGCCTCGACGACCTGCCATCCGGCGAAGTTGCTCGAGCCGAGGTAGCGAACCTTGCCCTCGACGACGAGCTCGTGCAGCGCGGCGAGCGTCTCCTCGAGCGGCGTCACCGGGTCGGGCCGGTGGTACTGGTACAGGTCGATCCAGTCGGTGCCGAGGCGGCGCAGGCTCGCCTCGACGGCCTTGCGGATGTAGCGCCGCGAGCCTCGGGCACCCCAGTCGGGACCGTTCGCGCCCTGCATGTCCATGCCGAACTTCGTTGCCACGACGACGTTCTCGCGCTGACGACCGAGCGCGCGGCCAAGCAGCTCCTCGCTCGCGCCAAGCCCGTAGATGTCGGCGGTGTCGAAGAGCGTGATGCCCGCATCGAGGGCCGCGCCGACGACGGTGGCGGTCGCGTCGGCGTCGAGACGTCGGCCGAAGTTGTTGCAGCCGAGGCCGACGGTCGAGACCGTGAGGCCGCTGTCGCCGAGCTGTCGGTAGGTCATCGTTGGGGAGCTCGTCACTCCCCCACCGTAGTGGCGCCGCTCGGTCCCGCGGCTCCCCCGCTCCGCCCCCCGCCTCGCCCGAACCCCGCGTTCGGAGTCGAACTCACCGGTGTGCCGCTGAGTTCGGCCACGACCACTGAGTTCGACGAGCGAGTGCGGCGCGTCAAGCGTCGACCGTCAGGGCGATCACCTCGGCGCCGGGCAGCTTGGCCAGGTCGGCACCATCGAGGAGGAGCTTGGCGCCCCGCACCCCGGCACCGATCACCACGAGGCCCGCGGAGGCGACGCGCTCGTCGACGAGGATCGGCCAGTCCTCGGGCAGGCCCACCGGTGTGATCCCGCCCTGCTGCATGCCCGTCAGCTCCTCGGCCTTGGCCTGGTCGGCGAACGAGATCTTCCGCACGCCGAGGTGCCTGCGCACGACGCGGTTGATGTCGGCCCGGTCCGTCGCCAGCACCATGACCGCCGCGAGCGTCGTCACGTCCCCACGCCGCCCCTCGACGACGACACAGTTCGCCGATGCCTCCGGCGCGACGTCGTAGGCCTCACAGAACGCGGCCGTGTCGGCGAGGCTCGCGTCGATCTCGGCGACCCGGGCCCCCGGCGCCAGCTCGAGGGCGTCGGCGACCGGCGAGGCGACGAGCTCGCGGTGCTCGCCAGCGGGCAGCCAGGTGAGGTTTCCTTCAGCAGATCGCATGCCAGCATGCTAGGCACCGGCCTCGCGCCCTCGACCTCAGCCTTCCTGGTCGAACTCTGTGGTGCACCACCGCGTTCGACGCCGAACGCGGCGTTCGGCTAGAGGGAGGCGGCGAGGTCGCGGACCACGACGGCGGCCGGGACCGGCCGCGCATCGCGCCAACCGGTCCCCGCCCACAGGGCGAACCACTGCGGGTCCTCCGCGGCGGCCGCCGCCCGCCGCAGCGGCCCGGCCACGTGGTTCACCTCCGGGTACACCGCCGGGGCGTGGCCGTCATGGGCCCGGACGAAGTCGTTGACGAGCGAGCGCGCGAGCCTGCCGGAGAAGACCCGCGTCACGGTGGTCTCCGTGAATGCCGGGTCGCCGAGCGCCCGGCGGTGCACGAGGTGAGTGCCCGCCTCGGGGGTCAGGAGCAGGAGGGTGCCGACCTGTATGGCGTCGGCCCCGGCCGCGCGGAGCTGCGCCGCGCGCTGCGGCAGCGACACCCCGCCCGCCGCGACAATGGGCAGGTCGACCGCGGCACGGACCGCCTTGACGAGGTCGATGAGGTCGTCCGTCGACGGGTCCTTCGCCTCGTCGAGAGTGCCGCGGTGGCCTCCAGCGTCGGCGCCCTGCACGCACAGGCCGTCCACGTCGTGCTCGGCCGCAGCC
>DASSTN010000091.1:0-21094 GCA_035707905.1 Intrasporangium sp. | reverse complement strand
GGGCTGGGCGAGGATCCCGCCGATGCCACGCCCGCCGGCGTAGGAGAGGCCGCACTCATCGCAGGTGATGCTCATGCTCATCTCGGTCGGCCGGGTCTCGACCCCCAGTTCCGCGAAGAGCCGCAGCAGGTGGGGGTAGGTCCGGTTGTTCATCACGATGAAGCCGCTGTCGATCTGCAAGGCCGCGCCGGCCGTGCTCGTCACGTCGTGGGTGTGCGCATGCCCACCGAGTCGGTCCGCGGCCTCGTAGAGCGTCACGTCGTGGGTGTGCCGGAGCAGGTAAGCGGCGGTCAGGCCCGAGACCCCCGCGCCGACGACGGCGACGCTCGGCCGGGTGGTTGCTGCCATGAGGGCCTCCAGGTTGCTGTGGGGAGGACCCGAGCGTAGAGTGTTTGTAGAAAGTATGTCAAAGGTTTGGAGAAGCCATGGATGTCGAGCGCACCGTCACGACCAGCGCACCGCTCGAGGCGGTCTTCGGCTACCTCGCGGACTTCACAACGACGACGGAGTGGGATCCGGGCACCATCCGGACCATCCGCCTCGAGGGAGACGGCGGTATCGGGACGACCTACCACAACACGTCGCGCTTCCTCGGCCGCGAGACGGAGCTGACCTATGTCGTCGAGCAGTTCGTGCCGGGCCGGGTCGTCCATCTGCGTGGAGAGAACGGGACGGTCCTCGCAAACGACACGATCAGCTTCGCGCCGACACCAGCCGGCGGCACGCGGGTCACCTATCGAGCCGCCTTCTCCTTCAAGGGGCTTGCCCGTCTCGGCGCGCCGCTCCTTGCCCCTGCCGTGCGCCGGCTCGCGGACGGGGCGGAGCGTGGGTTGTACGAGTGTCTGGACCGGCTCGCGAACTAGGCTCTGCCCGGTGTACACCATCAAGCGCGCGGCCGAGGAGGTCGGCATCAGCCCGGCCACCCTGCGCGCCTGGGAGCGCCGCTACGGCATCGTGTCGCCGAGCCGGAGCGAGGGCGGCTACCGGCTCTACGGCGACGACGATGTCCGTGCCCTTACCCTCATGGCGCGCCTCGTGGCCGACGGGTGGACACCGAGCCTCGCCGCGCAGGAGGTGGCTCACCGACTGGAGAGGGCCAAGCCCGAGGCGCTCTCCGGAGGACCCGCCTCGCGGGGGGCCGGCGCTCCGGCAGTCCCGCAGGTCGCACCGGTGGCCCCGGGTGCCTTCACTCGGGCGCTCACGGACGCGGCCGCCACCCTCGACGCGAGCGCCCTCGCCGCGGTTCTCGACGAGATGTTCGCCCTCGCCAGCTTCGAGTCCGTCGTCGACCGCCAGCTGCTGCCCGCGATGGAAGCGCTGGGCGATGCCTGGGCCGCCGGACGCATCAGCGTCGCAGGGGAGCACTTCGTCTCCAACGCGGTGCTGCGACGGCTCGCGGCGGCCTACGAGGCGGCCGGCAGCTTCGCCACCGGCCCCCGGGTGCTCGTGGGCCTGCCGCCCGGAGGCCGTCACGAGCTCGGTCTCCTGGCCTTCGCCGTGGCGGCCCGCCGGCGTGGGCTCGCGGTCGACTACCTCGGGGCGGACCTGCCCGTCGCCGACTGGGCCAGCGCCGTCGTGGAGCGCGACCCGGCCGCCGTCGTGCTCGCCATCCCTACCCCCGACGACGCGGCGCCGGTCGACGCCGTTGTCACCGCAGTGCGCGACGCGCGTCCGGACCTGCTCGTCGCCGTGGGAGGCCGGGAGCAGGACCGCGCCCCGGAGGGGACGGTGCGTCTCGGCCACGACATCGGCGCGGCGGCCGGCGAGCTCGTCACCGCCCTCACGGCAGCGACCGGACCAGCCAGGACGAGCTCAGGCGGGCCGCAGTAGCGCGACGAGGAACGTCGAGTCCTCCGTGAAAGGGCGCAGGTCCCAGGCGGACAGGAGCAGGTCGGTCGCGAAGCCGGCGCCGGTGGCGTCCCTGAGGAACTCGCCGAACTCGTAGCCCCTCCCGGCCCCGAACCCGATTGCGACCCGGCCGCCGGGAGACAGGTGCGCACGCAGCCGCTCGAGCACCGGCACGCGTGTGCTCGGGGCGAGGAACGCCATGACGTTGCCGGCGCTGACGATCGCGTCGAACGGCTCGCTGATACCCCGTGCCGGCAGGTTGAGCTCGGCGAGGTCGCCGACGAGCCACTGCGGCCCCGGGTGGTCCTGACGGGCGGCGGCGATGAGCCTCGCGTCCCCGTCGACCCCGACGACCTCGTGACCGACGGAGTGGAGGTAGGCACCGGTGCGACCCTGCCCACAGCCGGCATCGAGGATCCGGGCCCGCCGGGGGACGAGGGCGTCCACCAGCCGTCCTTCCCCTGCCAGGTCCTCACCGGCCCGGGCCATGGCCCGGAACCGTTCGACGTACCAGTCCGAGTGGCCCGGGTCGGCCGTGATCTTCTGCATCCAGAGGCTCTGCTCCACCATGGCGACATTCTCGCAACCGCCCACTCGCCGCAGCGAAGCGCCGGGACCGCTCAGCGGCCTACGGGTCGCTGCCGACCGGCGCTGTGACGGGGCGAAGGTCCGAGTGCTCGCGACGGGGTACAGGGGAAGATGCGTCGGTTCGACCTCCAGCAGCGGGGTCAGTGGCGCCGCGCCGGGCTCCCCGGCGCCGACAGGAAGCGGCAGAACCTTGATGAACATGGAGAGCATGTCGATCCGGCAGCTGATCATCGAGCTGGCCAGGACGGAGAGCGACGCGGAGTACGGGACCCACGACCCAGACCTTTTGTTGCGCCAGCGAGCGCTGATCAGGGAGTTGCGCCGCCGGCGACAGGAGACCCGCGACATACCGTCGGCGCCTGGCTCCGCGGCAGGCTAACCGGCCGTTTGCTCGGCGAGCCGCGGTCCCCGGGGGCGCTGCCGACGCTAGAAGAACAGGCTGGCCACCATCACGAGACCGAAGCCCACGACGGAGATGACGGTCTCCATCACCGACCACGACTTGATCGTCTCCCAGACCGACAGGCCGAAGTACTCCTTGACGAGCCAGAAGCCGGCGTCGTTGACATGGCTGAAGAAGAGGGAGCCGCACCCGACCGCGAGGACGAGCAGCGCAAGGTGGTTGGTCGTCAACGTGGAGGCGAGCGGTCCGACGATTCCGGCCGCGGTGATGGTGGCCACGGTGGCCGAACCGGTGCCCAGCCGGATGAGCACGGCCACGAGCCAGCCGAGCACGAGCGCGGAGAAGTTCACGCCGGTCGCCCAGTCTCGGATGACGTTGCCCACCCCGGCGTCGACCAAGGTCTGCTTGAAGCCACCGCCAGCGGCGACGATGAGGATGATGCCCGCAACCGCCGGCAGGCTCGCGCCGAGCGTGTTGCTCGCCCGCTCCCGGTTCATCCCCGAGGCCAGGCCAAGGAAGAAGTAGCAGAAGAGCACCGCGATCAGCAGCGCCACGGTGGGGTTCCCGAGGAGGTCGAAGACCTTGCGCGCGGTCGCGTTCTTGTCACTGACAACGATCTTCGTGATCGCGTCGGCGAGCATCAGCAGCACGGGCAGCGTGATCGCGAGGAGCGCCGTCCCGAAGCGGATGGGCCGGCGGTCCGACCGGAGCAGCTCCTCCTCGAGGTCGCCCGCGTGGTGCCGCGGGTCCCGGGCGCCGGCTGGCTGCTCCGAGTCCTCGGTGCCGGTGCCGGCCTGGCCCCCGAACTCGTTCCGGCGGCCGGCTCCCGCGGTCACGAGGGTCGCGACGTCGGCGTGCTTGGGCACCCACCGGTCGACGAGCTGCGCGAGGAGCGGCCCGGCGATGATCACCGTGGGGATCGCGATGATGATGCCGAAGATGAGGGTCCGCCCGAGGTCTGCCTTGAGCAGCCCGATGGCGGTCAGCGGTCCCGGGTGAGGCGGCACCAGGCCGTGCAGCACGGACAGGCCGGCGAGAGCGGGGATGCCGACCTTCATCAGGGACAGGCCCGTGCGGCTGGCGACGAGGATGACGACGGGAACGAGCAGCACGACGCCGACCTCGAAGAACAGGGGCAGGCCGAGGATGCCCGCGATGAGAGCCATGACCCAGGGCAGGCCCCCGGGGCCGACGCTGCCGACCATTGTCGAGACGATCCGCGAGGCGCCCCCCGAGTCCTCGAGCATCTTGCCGATCATCGCGCCGAGGGCGATGAGCAGGCCGACGGAGCCGGTCGTCGAACCGAAGCCGGTGGTGAAGCTCGTGACGATGTCACCGGGTGGCATCGTCGCGATCGCACCGAGGACGGCCGAGCCCAGCATCAGGGACAGGAACGGGTGGAGCTTCACGACCGTGATCAGCACGACGACCGCGAGGATTCCCACGACGCACGCGACGAGCAGCTGCCCGTTGCCGGCGTACTTGGGCTGGTCCGCCATCCGGACCACGGCGGAGGTCGTCGCACCCAGCCCCGCCATCGACAGTGATCCCATGCCGCCTCCTGGTCGTCCGGCGCGAACGCATCATCGGGGACCTCGTACCCGCTGGGCGCCACTCACAACTTCCCAGGGCCACGGCGTCGAGGTCCGGGGATCGCCTTGCGGGACAAGTCCTCGTCGTCCGCAGGGGCCTGACGAGCGGGGGGGAGGCTCACGTCATACGACCTCGATCAACCTTGCCAACCGGCTTCGACGTCGAAGCGCGCGGGGCTATCCTGAGGAGAGGTTGAGCCAGCAGCCCGCTACGCCGTCCCCCTGATTCGGCGACGCAGATCTTGGCCCGTCCGCCAAGGACCAGGAGCAGCCCGACATGTCGAAGCAGCAGAACCCCGCTCGGCACTTCCGGGAGGCCGGCACCCCACCGGTCGCGGCCTATCGCTACGACGCCCTCACCGACCAGCTGTGGTGGTCTCCGCAGATGTACGCCCTCTTCGGCTTCGAGCCCGGAGACGTGGTGCCCACGCTCGCGCTCATGGACGCGCACATCCACCCCGACGACCGGCAGGCGGTCCACGATGTCTGCTGCCCTGCGTGGGAGACGGGTCGACCGTTCACGATGCGACACCGGATCCTCGACACCAGCCTCAACGTCCGTGACGTCATCGCGGTGGGGGAGTCCATCCGGGCCAGCGGTCGGTGCGTCACGGTGCACGCGTACTACGTCGATGTGACGACCGAGATCGGCAACGACGTGCGGGCGGGCGTCAGCGTCGCGCTGGAGGAGACGTTGCGCACCCGTGGCGTCATCGACCAGGTCAAGGGCGCCCTGATGCTGGCCTATGGGGTGGACGCGGACACCGCCTTCTCCCTCTTGCGGGGCATCTCCAACAACCACAACCTGCGACTCGCGCACCTTGCCCGGTACGTCGCAGACCGGATGTCGACGGTGCATCGAGGGGCCGAGCCCGCCCAGGAGACGCTCTTCCAGATCCTCGCCTCGGTCGCCGAGGAGCGCGAGGCCATCGCCGCCTGGCCGGACGTGGACGCGCCCGCCGAGAGTGGACACCATCCGGCTTCCGCCAGCGCCACCGCCGGCCCCGCCGGATCGCCGCTCGCCCCGCCTCGGGATGGATCCGCAGGGGCTAGCCTGCGGGAATGAGCAACGAGGAGCGGCGCCCGCCGCGGCGGCCGGCCTTTTTCAGCCAGTCCGCCCTCGAGGCACACGGCGGGTCCTACGACCCGACCGAGGCGCTGTACGCGGCTCACGCGACGGCAGCCGTCATCGTCCACGCCGGCCGTGCTGCGGACGACCCCGACCTGACGAACCGGCTCGTCGAGCTCGTCGACGAGATCGGCCTCGCCACCGTGGCCGAGCTCTGGTCGGAGCGACCCGCACGGACGCTGCCGGGCGCCCTCTGGCGGCTCTACGTCCTGCACGAGTGGGTCCGGCGCGCACCCGAGCAGGCGAGTCGCGAGTATGCCGCCGGCGTGCGGTTCACGGGCCCGAACCATGCCGTCGCCGGTGCGGCGGATCCGCCCGGGCCCGACGAGGTGCGGCGCGTCAGCGACGAGATCCTGCGCGGAGTCTTCGACGGCGACCTCGCGGTCGCTCTCGAGCGGGCGGCGGCGTTCTGCAGGGTCGTCTCCGCGGGGCGCGCGGACATCGGGGAGGGCGAGGAGACGGCCGAGGGTGCCGCCAACGTGCTGTCGATGGCCGCCGACCTCGCGGTCTGTGCAGGGCTGTGGCGGGCCGGCGACCTGGCCTGAGCGCGGCTTTGGAGATCGCAGAAGCGGCCTTTATTCTGGAACGCGCGCCGGGTCGCGGTAGCCCCGGGTCCCAAAATTCGCCGCTCCGAGCGGCCCTGTGCCGAGAGGCGCTCCCGACCCGGCGCAACCACTCCGCAAAGCGCTGGGGGTTATCGCTCCGCAGCATCGGGTCCAGCCCGTAGATTGGTGCCATGACGCGTGAGGACGAGGGGTCCAAGGACCTGCTCGACACCAACCTGCGCGACGAGATCGAGCTCGTCAGCGATCTCGTCGTCGCCGCCTCCGAGACGGACCGGCACTTCACTCCCGACGAGGTGGACGCCCTGCTCGGGCTCCAGGACGAGGCGGTCCTGCCGCCCATCGAACGGACCGGCCGGGCGTTCGGCGCCGCAGCTCCGGCGCCCGTGGCGAACGAGGACGGGGGCCGGCCCCAGGTGGCCGAGACCTGACCACAGGGTTACGGGGAGGCGGCCTCCGGTTTGCGCTCCCGTGCCCTAAACGGCATAGCATCGTGCCGACCAGCCGTCACACCGACCGGAGTTCGAAGTGGGCCTACGCCTCACCCCGCAGGAGACGAGTTTCTACTCGCTCTTCGCCACGTCAGCCAGTCTGCTCGTCGACGCGACCCGTGAGCTCACCAAGCTCCTCGAGGTCGAGCCAGCGCAGCGGCAGCCCATCGCCGACCGGCTCAAGGAGCTCGAGCACGAGGGTGACGACGCGACGCACGAGATCATCAAGCGCGTGAACAGCTCGTTCATCACGCCCTTCGACAGGGAGGACATCCACGGCCTCGCGGCCCACCTCGACGACTGCATGGACCACATGGAGGAGGCGGCGGACCTCATCGTCCTCTACCGGATCGGCGACTTGCCCTCCGGCCTCGGTGACCAGTTCGAGATCCTCTCCCGGATGGCGGAGGTCACCGCGCTCGCGATGCCGAAGCTGCGGTCCCTCAAGGATCTCTCCGCCTACTGGATCGAGATCAACCGTCTCGAGAACCAGGCGGACGAGCTGCACCGCAAGATGCTCGCCGAGCTGTTCAACAACGGCGCCGACCCCATCCACATCATCAAGGTCAAGGGTGTCATCGACGGCTTCGAGGACGCAGCCGACTCGTTCGAGAAGGTTGCCCACATGGTCGAGGGCATCGCCGTCAAGGAGTCGTAACCCGTGGCGGACCTCCTGCCCATCGGCATCGTCATCGCGCTGGCCATGGGCTTCAACTACACGAACGGGTTCCATGACGCGGCGAATGCGATCGCGACGTCGGTCTCGACCCGGGCACTGACGCCGCGCGCCGCGCTCCTCATGGCTGCGGTGGCGAACCTCGTCGGCGCCTTCTTCGGCACCAAGGTCGCCAAGACGATCGGCTCGGGGATCATCGAGCAACCCCAAGGTGTCCGCGGTCTCTGGCTCGTCGGGGCCGCCCTCGTGGGGGCGATCGGCTGGAACCTCATCACCTGGTGGCTCGGCCTGCCCTCGTCGTCGTCGCACGCGCTCATCGGCGGCCTCGGCGGAGCCGCGCTCGTCGCCGGCATCGGGGTGAAGTGGTTCAACGTCTTCACCGTCGTCATCGTCCCGATGATCGTCTCGCCGATCGCGGGGCTCCTCATCGGCTACGTCGTCATGACGTTGATCCTCTGGGGCTTCCGCCGGGTCCAACCCGGCAAGGTCCAGCGCGGGTTCCGTTGGGCGCAGACCGCCTCCGCGGCCGCGATGGCCTTCGGCCACGGGCTGCAGGACGCGTCGAAGACCGCCGGTGTCGTCGTGCTCGCGCTCACCGTCGCCGGTTACCACGAGGGCAACCATGTGCCGCTGTGGGTGCTCGTGCTGTCGGCGATCGTCATCTCGCTCGGCACCTACTCCGGCGGTTGGCGGATCATGCGCACGCTGGGCCGCCGCATCATCCACCTGACACCGCCGCAGGGCTTCGCCGCCGAGACGACGGCCGCCGGCATCCTCTACGTCGCCGGCATGGCCTTCGGTGCCCCGATCTCGACCACCCACACGATCACCTCGGCGATCATGGGCGTCGGTGCGACTAAGCGGCTCTCGGCCGTCCGCTGGGGCGTCGCCGGCAACATCGTCGGCGCGTGGGTCCTGACCTTCCCCGGCGCGGCCCTCGTCGCGGTCGTCGCCTGGTACGTGACGTACTTCTTCCACCACTGACCCCCACCCTCGCGGGTGCCTGACCCCGTCGAGCTCCCTCGGCCTGACTGCGCCCCGTATGCCGCTCACCCCGCCCCGCGCGGCCCCCTGACGTCCGCGCGAGGCTGGGTCAGCGGCATACGGCTGCCTGAGTCGTGCGCGGTCCCGACCCGGCCCACCTGCAGCAACACCCCGGCTTACGGACAACGCGCCCGGTTCGGAACCCGGTGTGTTGACGACAAGCCGGGGTGTTGCCGAAAGGGGAGCCGGGCGTCGATCAGCCGTGCCTTTCTGGCTGATCTCCTCGGGCCTCCGGGCCTCCCTCGCTGGCGCTCGGTCGGGTCCTCGGCCTGTCGTCGATCAGCCGAAACGACCGGAGATGTAGTCCTCCGTCGCCTTGACGCTCGGGTTGTTGAAGATCTTCGTCGTGTCGTCGATCTCGATGAGGCGGCCCGGCTCGCCGGTCGCCTTGAGGTTGAAGAAGGCCGTCCGGTCGGAGACCCGCGCCGCCTGCTGCATGTTGTGCGTGACGATCACGATCGTGTAGTCGGACTTGAGCCGGATGATCAGCTCCTCGATCGCGAGGGTCGAGATCGGGTCGAGCGCCGAGCAGGGCTCGTCCATCAGGAGCACCTGGGGCTGGACCGCGATCGCCCGGGCGATGCAGAGCCGCTGCTGCTGGCCACCGGAGAGGCCCGCGCCGGGCTTGTTCAGCCGGTCCTTGACCTCGGTCCAAAGGTTGGCGCCCTTGAGCGACTTCTCCACGATCCCGTCCAGCGTCGACCGGCTCTTGACACCGTTGAGGCGCAGCCCGGCGGCGACGTTGTCGTAGATCGACATGGTGGGGAACGGGTTCGGGCGCTGGAAGACCATGCCGATGGTGCGCCGGACGTGGACCGGGTCCATCGAGGGGGCGTAGAGGTCCTGGTCGTCGAGCATGACCTTGCCCTCGACGCGGCCACCCGGGGTGACCTCGTGCATCCGGTTCAGGGTGCGGAGGAAGGTCGACTTGCCGCAGCCGGAGGGTCCGATGAACGCGGTCACCGACCGCGGTTCCACCGTCATCGAGACGCCCTCGACCGCCTTGAAGTCGCCGTAGTAGACGTTGAGGTCACTGACGTCGATGCGCTTAGCCATGGAAATGCAGTCCTTCGTGGGGTGAATCGGGGGCGGTCACTTCGTGACCGCGCTCCGCCGGGCGATGAACCGGCCGGCGAGGTTGAGCAGGAGGACGAGGAGGATCAGGGTCAGCGCCGCGCCCCACATCCGCTCGGCAGCGGTGGAGAGGGCGAAGTCACTCCGGTCCTCGTTGATCATCGTCGGCAGCGTCGGCATGTTCCCGTGGAACAGGTCGCGCTGGAAGTTCTTCGTGTACGGCCCGAGGATGAGCAGGGGAGCGGTCTCGCCCATGACGCGGGCGAGACCGAGCAGGACGCCGGTGACGATGCCGGAGAACGCGGTCGGCAGCACGACCCGCACGATGGTGACCCACTTGGGCACGCCCAGGGCGTAGGCCGCCTCCCGCAGCTCGTTCGGGACGAGCTTGAGCATCTCCTCGGTCGAGCGGGTGACCGTCGGGATCATGAGCAGGACGAGTGCGAGCGAGACGGCGAAGCCGTTGCGGTCGATGCCGAAGGTCGTGACCCAGACCGCGTAGATGAACAGCGCCGCGACGATCGAGGGCACACCGGAGAGGATGTCGACCATGAAGCTGATCGCCTTGGCGAGCCAGCCGCGGCCGTACTCGACGAGGTAGATCGCCGTGAGGATCGCGATCGGGACCGCGATGACAGCCGTCGCCCCGGCCTGGATCAGCGTTCCCTCGATCGCGTGTCGCGCGCCTCCGCCGGCGTCGGTCGTGTTGATGCTGCGCTGGTTGCCGGTCCACCACAGCATCGTGGTGATCATGTGGAAGCCCTTGCTGGCAACCGTCCACAGGATCCACACGAGCGGCACCATGGCGAGCAGGAAGGAGCCCCACATGACGACCTTCGCCATCTGGTTCTTGATGGCGCGGCTGCGGTGCGGCCGGTCCATGCTCGCGACGACGTCCCGGGTGGCCGGGCCGGTCGGCGGGGTGGGCGTCTCCGACGTGCCCGGCCGTTGCGTCCCGTCGGCTCCGCTCCCGGACTTGCCGGGACGCGTCTCGTCCTGAGCGGTCATCGTCATTCGGAGAAGGCCTTCCTGCGCTCGATCACGACGCGGGCGATGCTGTTGACCACGAAGGTCAGCACGAAGAGCACGAGGCCCGCGGCGATGTAGGCGCCGGTCTTGTTCGGGTTGCTGAACTCGGCGGCGTTGTTCGCGATCTTGGAGGCGAAGGTCTCGCCACCGTTGAAGAGCGACCACGTCCAGGCCGTACCGCCCGAGAGCGCGGAGACGAGGAACGTCACGGCGATCGTCTCACCGAGCGCGCGGCCGAGCGCGAGCATCGAGGCCGAGATGACGCCGGGCTTGCCGAAGGGCAGGACCGCGGTGCGGATCATCTCCCACTGGGTCGCGCCGAGGGCCAGGGCGCCCTCCTTGTGTGCCGCGGGGGTCTGGTCGAAGACCTCGCGAGAGAGCGCCGTCACGATCGGGAGGATCATGATCGCGAGCACGATGCCGATGAAGAAGATCGTGCCGCCTGAGATGCCCGTCGGGGCGAAGAGCGGGAACCAGCCGAGCTTGTCCTGGAGGAACTGCTCGACCGGCCGGACGAAGGCGCGGAAGGTCAGCAGGCCCCAGAGGCCGTAGACGATCGACGGCACGGCGGCGAGCAGGTCCACCAGGTTCGCCGCGGGGCGGCGCAGCCAACGTGGGGCGTACTGCGTGATGAACAGGGCGACGCCGACGCCCACCGGCACCGCGACGACCATCGCGATGACCGAGGAGGTCACCGTCGTCCAGAGGAACTCGAGGATGCCAAAGCGCGGCTGGTCCCCGCCCGGAGCCCACTCCCGGCTCGTGAGGAAGTTCGCCTGGTCCCCTAGGAGCGCAGGCACGGCCTGCGCGATGAGGAAGACGCCGATCAGGGTGACGATGGCGATGACGACGATGCCGGAGGTCGTCGCGGCTCCGCTGAAGAGGCGGTCCCCGGCACGGCCCGACCGACCAGCGGCGGCGGAAGCCGCCGGCTGGCCGGTCGGGTTGGACAATTCGGTCGTGCTCATCAGGAGATGGCGTCCACCGCGGTGTCGACCTTGGTCAGGACCTCGGCGGGCAGGGGAGCGTAGCCGAGCGGCTCAAGGGACTTCTGCACGTCGGCGGAGGCGTAGTGCTTGAGGAAGGCCTTGACCTTCTTGCCCTGCTCCGCGTCCGCGTACTTGGAGCAGACGATCTCGTAGGTGACGAGGACGATCGGGTAGGCGCCCGCCTCCTTGGTGGCGTAGTCGAGCTTGAGGGCGAGGTCGTTGCCGGAGCCGACCTGCTGGGCGGCGGCGATGGCCTTGCCCGCGCTCTCGCCGGTCAGCTCGACCGGGCCGTTCCCGGTGTCGATCGCGGCCATGTGCAGCTGGTTCTGCTGCGCGTAGCTCCACTCGACGTAGGTGATGCCACCGTCCTGGCTCTTGACGGCGGCGGAGACGCCCGCGGACTTCTCCTTGCCCTCGCCCTTGCCGGTCCACTGCTTGCCCGGCTCGGCGCTCCACGCGCCCGGGGCCGCGGCCTTGAGGTACTTGGTGAAGTTCTCGGTGGTGCCCGACTCGTCGGACCGGAAGTAGACCTTGATGGGCGTGGCCGGGAGGGTGACGCCCTTGTTGAGCGCGGCGATGGCCGGGTCGTTCCAGGTCGTGATCTGGCCGCTGAAGATCTTGGCGGCCACCTCGGCGTTGAGCACGAGCTTGTCCACGCCCTGCACGTTGTAGGCGACGGCGATGGGGCCGGCTGCCATCGGCAGGTTCCACGCGGGCGAGCCGCAGGCGTTCTTCGCCTCGTCGGCCTCGACCTTGCCGTCCTTCGGCTTCGTCTTGAGCGCCGAGTCCGACCCGGCGAAGGCGACCTGCTTGGCGATGAACTGCTTGATGCCGGAGCCCGACCCGGTGGCGTTGTAGTCGATGGTGGCCTTGGCGCACGCCTCCTGGTAGGACTTGATCGCCTGGGCGATGGCGTTCTTCTGGGCCGTCGAGCCCTCGGCCGCCAGGTCGCCGTCGAAGCACTCGACGTTGGCGGACGCCGAGGAGCCGGCCCCCTGCGTGCTGCTGCTCGGCGCCGGGTTCTCCTGCGCGCAGGCGGACAGCGCGAGCGCGCCGGTGAGAGCAATGGCGCCGACGGCGCTGATACGCGAAACAGACACGAACGTGTTCCCTCTCGATGGGTGAATGAGTCCAAAGGGCACTTCGGCGGCGCTGCCGGGGTGGTGCCACGACCGAAGGTACGTCTGGAGGGTTACGTCTCTGCCCGAGCGGGTGAACGCGAGGTGAACACGGGGCGACGACTTCCGGACCTTCTCAGGTCGGGATGCGCTCGACTGCGACCACGGCCGCCGTCTCGTCCCGGCCGCGGAGGTGGCAGACGAGGACCTCGCCCTTGCGCATCTGGTCGTCCGCGGCGCCCGCCAGCTCCTCGCGGCTGGCGTCGGCGCATGGGTGGTCGTCCGCGACCAGGTCGGCGAGCCGTCCCAGCAGGTCGGGCAGCACCGGCCCGTGGCTGCACACGGCCGCCGGGGTCGCGCGTCGCAGCAGCGCGCGAAGGTGCCGTCCGGCCGGGGCGGGGTCAGCGGCATACCCCTCCTCGGAGAGGCCCTCCTTGACATGCAGCCGCAAGCCCGCCCGGGCGGCATACGGCTCGAGGGTGGCCGAGCAGCGCACAGAGGGGGAGGTGACGAGGCGGGTGATGCCGTAGGCCGCCAGCACCCCTGCGATGGTCACCGCCTGTTGCGCTCCGGCTGGCGTGAGCGGGCGCAGCTGGTCGTCGCCCTTCCACCGGTCCCGAGGCCGCGCCTTCGCGTGCCGGACCAGGGCGAGCGGCCACGTCTCGAGCCGTGCCTCGCGTTCCGCCCGCACCAGCGCCCGCAGCTGCTCACGGTCACGCGAGTAGTCGAGCCGTTCGTGAGCCGTGCGCACGTCCACCCAGTCGAGGGCGTCGATCTCGTGCTCGAGCCGGCCGGTGCCGCCCGTCACCTCGGCCGCCCAGTAGTCGACGTGCTTGGCCGCCACCGCACCCGCACCATCCGGGACGGGGTAGTCCGAAGGCGGCAGCGGCAGCCCCAGGCGGACGCCCAACCCGGTCTCCTCGAGGGTCTCCCGGGCGGCCGCCACGCACGGGAGCTCGTCCGGGTCGAGCTTGCCCTTGGGCCAGGACCAGTCGTCGTACTTGGGGCGGTGGACAAGGGCGACCTCGACCCTGCCGTCGCGGCGGCGCCACGGCAGGGTCCCGGCGGCGGGGATGAGGGAGGGCACCGGCTTCAGCGGCGCCGGGCCTTGCGGCGCCGCTTGTCGTGCCGCTCGTTGAGCTTGGCCTGGATGTCGACGAGGCGCTCGCCGTCGTCGCCCACGGCGTGCCGGACCCACCGTCCGTCCGGGCCGAGGTCCCACCGCGAGCTCGACTCGGCGAAGCCGAGCTCGAAGAGCTGGTCGAGCTCCATGATGTGGCCCGGGTCCGTGATGCGCACCAGGGTCTCGACGCGGCGGTCGAGGTTGCGGTGCATCATGTCGGCGCTGCCGATGTAGACCTGTGGGTCGCCGCCGTGGTCGAACCAGAAGACCCGGGAGTGCTCGAGGAAGCGCCCCAGCACGGAGCGGACCCGGACCGTCTCGGACAGCCCGGGGATGCCGGGTCGGATGGCGCAGATGCCGCGGACCCAGATGTCGACGTGGACCCCGGCCTGCGAGGCGCGGTAGAGGGCGTCGATGATCGCCTCGTCGACCATGGCGTTGACCTTGATGGCGATCCGGCCGGCCGGCTCGCCCTTGCGTCGGTTCTGGTGGAGCGCGACTTCCTGCTCGATGAGGTCGATGAGGCCGGTGCGGACACTGCGGGGCGCGACGAGGAAGCGCTTGAACTTGCTGCGCGGGGCGAAGCCGGACAGCTGGTTGAACAGGCGCGACATGTCCTCGCCGACCTGAGGGTCACAGGTGAACAGGCCGAGGTCCTCGTAGACGCGGGCCGTCTTCGGGTTGTAGTTGCCGGTGCCGATGTGGCAGTAGCGGACCAGGCCCTCGGGCTCCTGACGGACGACGAGGCACAGCTTCGCGTGCGTCTTGAGGCCGACGACGCCGTACACGACGTGGACACCGGCCTGCTCCAGCTTGCGGGCCCACGAGATGTTGTTGACCTCGTCGAAGCGGGCCTTGATCTCCACGACGGCGAGGACCTGCTTGCCCGCCTCCGCGGCGTCGATGAGCGCGTCGACGATGGGGGAGTCGCCGGAGGTGCGGTAGAGGGTCTGCTTGATCGCAAGGACGTGCGGATCGGCGGCCGCCTGCTCGATGAAGGCCTGCACGGACGTCGAGAACGAGTCGTACGGGTGCTGGACGAGGACGTCCTTGTGGCGGATCGCCCCCAGGATGTCTCCGGGTTTGGCGCTCTCGGTCGGCGCGAAGTCCGGGTGGGTCCGGGGCACGAACTTGGGGTACTCGAGGTCGGACCGGTCGACGTCGGTGAGCGCGTGCAGGCCGGTGAGGTCGAGCGGTGCAGGCAGCCGGTAGAGCTCGCGGTCGCTGATCTGCAGCTCGCTGGTCAGCATCTCGAGGACTCGGGCATCCATGTCCTCCTCGACCTCGAGGCGGATCGGCGGCCCGAAGCGGCGCCGGGTCAGCTCCTTCTCGAGGGCGGTGAGCAGGTTCTCGGCGTCGTCCTCCTCGACCTCGACGTCCTCGTTGCGCGTCACCCGGAAGGTGAAGTGCTCCCGGACGGTCATGCCGGGGAAGAGCTGGTCGAGGTGTGCTGCGATGACGTCCTCGAGCGGGACGAAGCGCTTGCGCTGCTCGGCGTCGCCGTCGGCCCCAGGCTCGTCGGTGATCTCGATGAAGCGGGGCAGGTTGGGCGGCACCTTGAGCCGGGCGAAGTGCTCGACGCCCGTCTTGGGGTTCTCGAGGAGGACGGCGAGGTTGAGCGAGAGTCCCGAGATGTAGGGGAAGGGATGGGCCGGGTCGACCGCGAGCGGGGTCAGCACCGGGAAGACGCGGTCGGAGAAGAACCAGTGAAGCGGTTCGCGCGCCTCCTCGCCGAGCTCGTCCCAGCGGATGATCTCGATCCCCTCGTCCTCGAGAGCCGGCCGGACGTCGTGCTGGAAGACCTCGGCCTGCTGGGCCGTCAGCTCGTGGGCGACCCGGGCGATCCGGTCGAGCAGCTCGCGCGGCTCCAGGCCCGCGGCGGTGCGCACCGCGAGCCCCGTCGCGATGCGGCGCTTGAGGCCGGCCACTCGAACCATGAAGTACTCGTCGAGGTTGCTCGAGAAGATCGCGAGGAACCGGACCCGCTCGAGGAGGGGCACCGCCGGGTCCATCGCGAGCTGCAGGACGCGCTCGTTGAACTGCAACCACGACAGCTCCCGCTCGAGGTAACGATCGGGCGGCAGCTCCTCCTGGACTGGTGCTGCGACCGGGGTCGGGAGGACCGAGACGAATCGCCCGTCCGCGGCACGCGCGGGGAGCCGAGGAGCGGGCACGGCGCTCGCGAACGAGCTGACGGGCTCGAGGAGGGGCTCTGCCGCCGCCTCGTTCTCGTCGGCGGTTGCGCGCTCGAGGCTGCTCGTGCTCATGCGCCCCATCGTGGCACCGAATGGTGACGGGCGGGTGAACAGCGGGGGAGGCGGCTCAGGGGCGGGCGAACTGGCGGTGCACCTGCAGGTCCTCGAAGCCCAGGCCCCGATAGGTGTGCAGCGCCGCCGGGTTGTCGTCGTCGACGTAGAGCACGACCTCGTCGAGCCCCTCGTCGCGGAGGTGGTCGAGGCCGAGGACCGTCACGGCCTTGCCCAGGCCGAGGCCCTGCCGCTCGGGGGCGACCCCGACGACGTAGACCTCGCCCTGCCGTCCGTTCGGCGGGTCGACCTTCGTCCAGTGGAAGGCCGCGATCCGGTCCGGCTCGTCCGCCGGGACGACGAGGATGAAGCCGTCCGGGTCGAACCACGGCTGAGCCATCCGCTGCTCCAGATCCGGCATCGCGAGGGCGCCCTGCTCAGGGTGGTTGGCGAAGGCTGCGGCGTTGACCCGCAGCCACTCCCGCTCGTCGCGGCCCGGCTCGAAGCGCCACACGAGGTAACCCTCCGGGACGGCGGCGGTCGGCCACGGGGTCCCGGACGTCAGCGAGCGGCCCATGAAGTGCAGCTCGCGGATCGGCACGAGCCCTTGCGCCCTCGCGAACCCCTCCGCCGCGCCGTCCGACTCGTGGCTCCAGAGCCGGACATCCTCCGGGAGCTCGGCGAGCAGGGCCGCCCCGATGCCCGTTCCGCGGTGGTCCGGGTCGACGACGAGCTCGGCGGAGGTCGCCTCGTCCCAGCCACCCGAGCGGGACTGTGCGTAGCCGGCGAGCGCCCGCCCAGCGGTGTACGCGAGCAAGTGCGTGACTCCCTCGCCGTCGCGGGACTCGACGGACATCCGGAACTGCTCGGAGAGCGGCGCGCTGCCGTCGATGTCACGGGCGCGCTCGGCGAGCCGGAGGATGGCATGCGACTCGGCGGGGGTGAGGGGGGAGCGTGCGCCACGGCGCTCGATCGTGACGTCGGACATACCGCGATTCCATCACAGCGGCGTCAAAGCCCCCGTGGAAGTTGCTGAGGCTCTAGTCTGCCCGCATGGCGTTGGGGAGCGCCGGTGCCAACGTCCGCGGTGACCTCGTGGGCGTCCAGCCAGACAAAGGGGACAATCGATGTCGACTCCATCTCGGCGCCTCCTCGGCGCCACCATCGCGGGGGTCGCGGCCCTGGCGATGGCCGCAGCGCCGTCCTTCGCGGGCGACCAGGGCAACAACGGCAACGGCAAGGGCAACGGCAAGGCAGGCCCCAACGGCGTCGTCGATGTCCAACTGCTCTCGTTCAACGACTTCCACGGCAACCTCGAACCGCCGAGTGGGTCGAGCGGCAGCATCGTCACCGGCCAGCACGTGGGACCCGACGGCAAGCTCGTCAACGAGACCACCCTGGCCGGCGGCGTCGAGTACCTCGCGACCCACCTCGCTCAGGCCCGTCAGGGTCACCCGGCGAGCCTCACGGTGGCTGCCGGTGACATCGTGGGCGCGTCCCCACTGCTCTCGGCTGCCTTCCACGACGAGCCCACCATCCTCGCGATGAACAAGCTGCGTCTTGATGTCACGTCGGTCGGCAATCACGAGTTCGACGAGGGCTACAAGGAGATCCAGCGGCTGCAGGACGGTGGCTGCATCGACGACGGCGACGGCGCCAACAACCAGAACTCCTGCCCGACCGGGTCCTTCCCTGGCGCGAGCTTCGACATCCTCGCCGCCAACGTCATCGAGAAGTCAAGCGGCCGGACGATCCTGCCCGCCTACACCGTCAAGGACGTCAGCGGCGCGAAGATCGGCTTCATCGGCATGACCCTGAAGGACACGCCGAACATCGTGACTGCGGCTGGCGTCGCCGGCCTCCAGTTCACCGACGAGGTGGAGACGGCGAACAAGCTGGTGCCCGTTCTCAAGAAGCAGGGCGTCAACGCCATCATCGTGCTCATACACCAGGGCGGTCTGCCCAACAGCCCCGTGTTCGACGCGGCGTGTGGCAACGGCGGCGACCTCGTCCCGGGGGCCTCACCGATCATCGACATCGCCAAGAACCTCGACCCGGCCATCGACATGGTCATCTCGGGCCACACGCACCAGCCCTACGTCTGCAACATTCCAGATCCGGCTGGCCAGCCCCGGCTCGTGACGTCGGCGTCCTCCTTCGGGCGGCTCTTCACGGAGACCGAGTTCAAGTACAACTACCAGACCCGAGACATCCTGCGCGACACGGTGACCAGCAGCAACATGATCGTCACCCGTGATGTCAAGGACTCCGGCCAGACGGCGCTCATCAGCCAGTACAAGCAGCTCGTCAGGCCGATCGCGTCGAAGGTCATCGGGCACATCACCCAGGATGTGAAGAAGACACAGAACGTGGCAGGGGAGAGCCAGCTCGGCGACCTCATCGCCGACGCGCAGCTCGCGGACTCCTCTGTGGTGACCGGCGGCCAGGCCCCGGTCATCGCCTTCATGAACCCGGGCGGGATCCGGGGGGACCTCACCTATGCCAACTCCCCGTACGGCGAGTCGCCGGGTGATGTCACCTTCGACGAGGCCTTCACGGTGCAGCCGTTCAACAACTACCTCGTCTCCATGACGCTGACCGGAGCCCAGATCAAGGCCCTGCTGAACGAGCAGTGGTCCGACAAGAACGCCGGCAGTCCCAAGATCCTGCAGGTGTCGAAGGGCATCGCCTACACCTACTCGGGCACGACACTCGGCGCGGTGACGCTCAACGGTGCGCCGCTCGTGGACGGCCAGTCCTACAGGGTGGTGACGAACAACTTCCTGCAGGGCGGCGGCGACGGCTTCGGCACCTTCACGAAGGGGACCGGCGTCTACTACGGCGGCCTCGACATCGACGCCTTCGCGAACTACCTGACCTCGTTCGGCGCGACCGGCTACACCCCGGGTCCGCTCGACCGGATCACGAAGAACTGACCGTAGGCTGTCAGCCAGCCCAAGGCGGAGGTATGCCGCTCAGCTCGCCGAGCTGGGCGGCATACCTCTTGCTCGTCCTCAGGAGACGGGGACGACGAGGCGGTAGCCGACGTTGCGGACGGTCCCGATCAGCGACTCGTGGTCGGGCCCGAGCTTGGCGCGCAGCCGCCGGACGTGGACGTCGACGGTGCGGGTGCCGCCGTAGTAGTCGTAGCCCCAGACCTCCTGGAGCAGCTGCGCCCGGGTGAAGACCCGCCCGGGGTGCTGCGCCAGGTACTTGAGCAGCTCGAACTCCTTGTACGTCAGGTCGAGCAGCCGCCCACGCAGCTTGGCCGAGTAGCTCGCCTCGTCGATCACGAGGTCACCGGACGTGATCGGCACGTCGAGCTCGTCCGCCTCGGGCTGGTCGCGCGTCAGGGCGAGCCGGATCCGCGCGTCGACCTCCGCGGGGCCGGCGGTGTCGAGGATGACGTCGTCGACGCCCCATTCCGCGGTGAGACCGGCAAGGCCGCCCTCGGTGAGGACGGCCAGGAGCGGGGCGGTGGTGCCGGTGGCGCGCAGCACCCGGCAGAGCGACCGGGCGCCGGCGAGGTCCCGTCGGGCGTCGACGAGCACGAGGTCACCCGGTGGTGCGTCGACCAGGGCCGTCGGCTCGGCGGGCAGGATCCGCACGGTGTGGGCGAGCAGTCCGAGCGCAGGCAGCACGTCCGCGCTCGGGGTGAGCGCGTTCGTCAGCAGGAGCAGCCGGGCCATTGAGCAGCAGGATAGGCGACACTGGAACGTGCCCGTCGGCCCCGGCGGGCAGGCGAGACGAGCCCGCAGGAGGTAAGAGGTGTCGACAGTCCCCGGCACGCCGACGGTGACGGTGCGCTACTGGGCCGCGGCGCGAGAGGCCGCAGGGACGGAAGCCGAGTGCCATGCCGGGCGGACGCTCGGCGGCGTCCTCGACGCGGCCGTCGATGCGCACCCCGCGCTCGCCACCGTCGTCAAGGCCTCGACCTTCCTGATCGACGGGCGGTCCGCCGACCGCTCGGCCGTCCTCGCGGACGGCTCGACGGTCGAGGTGCTGCCACCCTTCGCAGGAGGCTGAGTGGGGCCGGTGACCGATCCCAGCGTGGGCGAGACGCCGGGCGCAGCGGAGCGGCCGGACCGCTTGCGGCTACCGTTGTCCCCCGTGTCCGGAGACCGTCTGCGCCCGTGGTCCGTTGCCGCGACCGCCGTCGGCGCCGTGGCGGTGGTCGTCGCGACGCAGTGGGGGTATGCCGCTCTCCTCGTCGTGGGGGCGCTGCTCGCGCTCGCCGTGGTGACCGGGTGGCCCGGCATCGCGGGGTCCCGCACCCCGGTCGCGTCCTCGGTCGTGCTCGCGCTGGCGGGGGCCGCGGTGCTCGCGGCAACCGTGCGGGCGGACGTGCGGTGGCTGCCCGCGGCGGTCGCGCTCGGGATCCTCGCCTCGTTCTTCCACCAGCTGCTCCGGCCCCCGCCGCGGGAGGGTCTCGTCCTCACCCTCATCGCCGCGTTCGGCGGGATCGCCCTGCTCGCCTCGGGGGCGCTCCTCGTCGCGAGCGGCCACGACAAGGTGGCCCGCCCGGTCATCGTCGTCGCGATGCTCGCCGTGGCCCTGGGCGTCGTCGGCGACCTCCTCGTCCCCGTCCGGGTGGTGCGGCCGTTCCTCGGGTTCGTCGTGCTCCTCCTCGGGATGGCCGCCGGGGCGATCGGCGCGTCGTGGACCGACGAGCTGACCATCTGGGGCGCCCTCGGAATCGGGGCCGCCTGCGCGACGGTGTCGTGGTCGTTCCGGCGCATCCTCGCCCTGCAGCCGGCCCTCCTCGGGCCGGCCGGACAGCTCGCCTCGGGCGCTGCCTCGGTCCTGCTGGTGGGCGCCGTCGTCCGCCTCTTCGCCCTCCTCGCCTGACCCACCCTGTCGGTGAAAATCGGGGTGCGGGGGAGCCTGCGCCCGGTCTAGGGTGGCGCGCACGGCGACGACGGGACTGACACCCCCGAGCCGAGCACGACCAGAGGCCGCGGCGACCCGTCGCGGCGAAGGTGCGGTGGCACAGCGACACTCCCCATCGCCCGCACCTCCGGGGCTCACAACCCTTCAGGAGGTGACCATGCACCAGCACATCCCCACAACACAGCGCGTCCTGGCCCGCGACCTCGCGGCGCTGCCCGAGGGCGCCCCCGCCAGCCTCGCCGGCTGGATCCATCGACGGCGGATCCTCAAGTCCGTGACCTTCGTCGTGCT
>DASSTN010000090.1:0-15039 GCA_035707905.1 Intrasporangium sp. | reverse complement strand
CGGGGTTGCGCACCACCGCCACGACGTCGTGGCCGGCGGCCACGAGGATCGGCGCGGTGAGGAGGGCGACCTTGCCGTGGCCGCCGATGAGGGCGATGCGTGCCATGGGTCCTCCTTGGGGTGTCGCGGCCCGCAGCCGCTTGGGGTGCTGCCCCCGCGGCCGTTCTCGTCAGGCTATCCCCGTGCGGCCACCGCGGCGGTCTCGTAGTCGTCGGCATCGGTGTCGACGCCGGTGGGGTCCCACCGGATGGCGGCGAGGGCGAGGGCCCCGAGGAGCGGGAAGATCGCGATGACCCAGAACACGCCGGACTGCATCGAGGCCGCGAGGATGGGGAAGAAGAAGAGCGAGACGATCGAGAAGAGCCGCTTCGTCCCCTCGGTGAAGCCGACCCCGGCGCCCCGCAGGCTCGTCGGGTAGCTGAGGGTCGCATAAGCCATGTGCGTGGCCCCCGGGCCCCCGGCCTGGGCGAAGATGAACAGGGCCAGCATGAGCACCGCGACGACGAGGAGCGGCCCCGTCGGGATCCCGATGAGGGCGAGCACGATGAGCGAGGTCGCCTGCAGGGCGAACCCAACGATGGTGAGTCGCCGCACGCCCGCCCGGCTGACGAGGGCCACCCCCACCAGTCCACCGCCGACGCCGAAGCCGAGGTTGATGACGAGCGAGGAGACGATCGTGGTGAGCGGTCCCTGGTGGAAGAGGTTGGCGATGATGAGCGGCGTGCCGTAGGCGACGGCGTTGTAGCCGAACGTCGAGAGGACCGCAGCGGCGAGGGCCGCGAGGGTGCGGATGCGGTAGCGCGGGCTCCAGAGCCGGGCGAAGCCGGCCCGCCACGACCCGCGTGCCGGCCGCTCGACGGTGCGGGCGTCGGGGGACAGGTGCGCGTCGATGCCGTGCGCGGTCCGCAGGATGTCCACCGCGCCGCGCAGGTCGCCCTGGTTCGCCAGCCACTGCGGCGACTCCTTGAGGTAGCGCCGACGCACGAGGAGCACCACGAGTGCTGGGACGGCGCCGAAGCCGACGACGAACCGCCACAGGTGCGGCTGGCCCCCTGCGGGCAGGGTGAGGAAGAGGACGAGCACGACGAGGTAGCCGAACCCGGTCGCTGCGTACCAGGCCGGGGACCACCCGTTGACCCGCCGGTTCCGGTTGCCCCTCCCGCGCAGCGACGAGAACTCGGCGAGGAAGGCCATCGCCACGGGCAGGTCGAGCCCGACCCCGATGCCCATGACGAAGCGGAAGGCGATCAGGCTCCACGCCTCGGGAGCGAGGGCGCACCCGATCGCGGCGACGACGAAGAAGAGCATGTCCGCCATGAAGAGCCGGTAGCGGCCGATCCGCTCGACGAGGACGCCACCGCTGACGGCACCCACCACCGCGCCGACCATGATCGCGGCGTTGACGAGGCCCGTCATCGTCGGGGTGAGCCCGAACTGTTCCTTGATCGCCGTGATCCCGAAGGCGATGGACGAGAAGTCGTAGGCGTCCATGAAGATCCCGCCGAAGGCGAGCAGGACGACCATGAGCGAGCCACGCTGGGGAGTGGCGTGGTGGGCAACGGCGGAGGCGACATCGGCCGCGCTGCGGATGACGACGCGACCTGTCGTGGCGTGCGCCTGGGTTGGGGTATGCATAACGCGAGGTTAGTTTCGTCCCCTTTGTCCGTGTTGTCGACGTTCGCTCCGTGGTCACCCGGAGGGCCCTGCACGGGGAGTGTCGGGGCGCGACGCGTAGAGGACGAGGAACGCGCGCCGGCCGCCTCGCCCTCGTAGTCTTCCCGTATGCCGCTCACCTCCTCGATCGTGCTCCGTCCCCTGCGCCCCGGCGAGTTCGCCGAGGCGCGGCCCGCCGACTCGGAGTTCGACGACTTCGGACCCCGGTCCGGCCATGTCGTGCCGCCGCCGTGCCGGCTCGACGAGGACGGGGTGCTGGCGGTCGTCGTCGACGGGCAACCGGCCGGGACGGTGAGCTGGACGTGGGTGCAGTGGGGCCCGACGCGGGCGTCGCGGTGCCCGATGATCGGGATCTGGGTCCAGGCCGGTGCCCGTGGCTCGGGGGCGGGCTCGGAGGCGCAGCGCCAGCTGGTCGGGCTGTTCTTCCGGCACACCGCGACCAACCGGGTGCAGGCGCACACCGACGTCGCGAACCTGGCCGAGCAGCGGGCTCTGGAGAAGGCCGGGTTCACCGCCGAGGGCATCGTGCGGGGCGCGCACTGGCGCGACGGTGACTGGCACGACGGCCACCTCTACTCGGTGCTCCGCTCCGAGTGGCGTCGCTGACCACTCGGGTGGCCCCGTCGCACCTGGGCGGCCGGACTCACCGGACTCAGAGGGCGCAACCGTCCGGGCCGCAGGCGCCTGACCCACCCTCTGCGCCGGCGGGGTTGACCATGACGAGGGGGTTCGACTCCCGCCACACCTGCTCGAGGGCCTGGCTGAAGACCTCCACGGGCTGCGCCCCGGAGATGCCGTACTTCTGGTCAAGGACGAAGAACGGGACTCCCCGGATACCCAGCTGGCCGGCCTGCCTGATGTCGGCCTGCACGGCAGCCCGGTAACGCCCGTCGCGGAGCGACTGCTCGACCTCGTCGGCGTCCAGGCCGGCGTCCACGCCGACCCGCTTCAGCACCTCCAGTGAGCCGATGTCCCCCCCATGTTCGAAGTGCGCTGCGAGCAGGGCCTCCTTCACGGCTCCCGCGACACCGTGCTGGGCGGCAAGGTGGAGCAGCTCGTGCGCCCGCAGGCTGTTGGCGACGACGAGGGCGTCGAAGTCGTAGGCGAGGCCCTCCGCGGCAGCGACGGTGGCGACGTGCTCGAACATCCGCTGCACCTGCTCGCGAGGCATCCCCTTGCGGCTGGAGAGGTAGTCCAGCTCCGTCCCGTCGTAGTGCTCCGGGAGGCTCGGGTCGAGCTGGTAGCTGTGCCACCTCACCTCCACCTCGTCGCGGTGCTCGAACCTGGCGAGCGCGTTCTCGAAGCGGCGCTTGCCGATGTAGCACCACGGGCAGGCGATGTCGGACCAGATGTCGATCTTCATGGAAGTTTCAACAAAGGGCCCGTCCCGTGACTTCCCGGCCGTCCGCGGAGGGGCGGTCGACGCAGTCGCGCGCGAGCGGCATACCTCCGCATTAGCCTCGGAGGGAGCGGAAGCGAGGCGGGCGATGACGACGGTGCGGACCAAGCGGGTCTACGAGGACGTCTCGGGCGACGACGGCTACCGGGTGCTCGTGGATCGAGTGTGGCCGCGCGGGATCTCGAAGGAGGGGGCCCACATCGACGAGTGGGACAGGGAGGCCGGCCCCTCGACCGCGTTGCGCACCTGGTTCGGGCACCGCGCGGACCGGTTCGACGAGTTCGCGCGTCGCTACCGCGAGGAGCTCGATGGCAGCCCGGCGCTCGCCCACCTGCGCGAGCTCGTCGCCGACCACGACGTGGTGACCCTCGTCTACTCGGCCAAGGACGAGGAGCACAACCAGGCGGTCGTGCTCGCCGAGGTGCTCAGCGCGTCCTGACTGCTCAGCTGATGCCGGTAAGCAGGTCTCCCCGCTCCTGACGACGTCGGCGCTGCTCGATGGGGTCGGGCACGGGCACCGCGGCGATGAGCTGCTTGGTGTACTCCTGCTGCGGCGAGCCCAGCACCTGCTCTCGGGAGCCGATCTCGACGATCCGGCCGGCCTGCATGACGGCGACGCGGTTCGCGAGCATGTCGACGACGGCCAGGTCATGGCTGACGAAGATGCACGCGAACTGCAGCTCCTCCTGCAGCTGGGCGAACAGGTCGAGGACGCGGGCCTGCACCGAGACGTCGAGCGCCGAGGTCGGCTCGTCGGCGATGAGCACCTCCGGACGCAGTGCGAGCGACCGGGCGAGGCTGACCCGCTGGCGCTGCCCGCCGGAGAGCTCATGGGGATAGCGCTCGGCGTAGGCCACCGGGAGCTCCACCTGCTCGAGCAGCTCCTCGACGCGGGCCCGCTGCTGGGCGGAGCTGGCCCGGCCCTCGGCCTGCAGGGGCTCGGCGATGCAGTCGCCGATGGTCATCTGCGGGTTGAGGGAGGCGGCGGGGTCCTGGAAGACGAACCCGTAGCGGCTGCGCAGCGACTTGAGGTCTCGGTCGGAGAGCCCCGATACCTGCTGGCCGCTCAGCCTCACGACCCCGCTCGTCGGCCGCTGCAGACCGACCACGCAACGGCCCACGGTGGACTTGCCCGAGCCCGACTCTCCGACCAGTCCCAGCACCTCGCCGCGGTGCACGGTGAGCGAGACGTGGTCGACGGCACGGAAGCTCGGCTGGCCGAACTTGCCCGGGAAGTCGACGACGAGGTCGGCGATCTCGAGCACCGGCTCGGCGCCCTCCTCGGCGGACAGGTCGCGGCCGGCACCACGGCCGAGGTGTGGCACGGCATCGAGCAGGCGTCTCGTGTAGGGGTGCTGCGGGTCCGCGAAGAGCGGCTCCACCGGTGCCTCCTCGACGACCCGGCCGCGGTACATCACGACCACCCGGTCCGCGATGTCGGCGACGACGCCCATGTTGTGGGTGATGAGGACTATGGCCGTCCCGAGCCGGTCGCGCAGGTCGAGCAGCAGCTCGAGGACGGCGGCCTGGACCGTCACGTCGAGGGCGGTGGTCGGCTCGTCGGCAACGATGACGTCCGGCTCGCAGGCGATCGCCATGGCGATGACGACGCGCTGCTTCTGCCCGCCGGAGAGCTGGTGCGGGTAGTAGTCGACCCGGCGCTGCGGGTCCGGGATGCCGACCAGCTCCAGCAGCTCGATCGCCCGAGCGCGGGCGTGCTTGCGTGAGACCTTCTCGTGGGCTCGGATGCCCTCCATGAGCTGCCACCCGATGGTGTACACCGGGTTGAGCGCCGTGGACGGCTCCTGGAAGATCATCGACACCTCGTCGCCGCGCACCGCCCTCAGGGTGCGGTACGGCGCCCCGATGAGCTCCTCGGGGGCGGCCGAGTCGGTGCTCAGTTTTGCCGAGCCCGACACGGTCGCGCTCGCCGGGAGCAGGCCGAGGACCGCGCGTGAGCTGACCGACTTGCCGGACCCGGACTCGCCGACGACCGCGACGACCTCGCCGGGGGCGACGTCGAAGCTGACGTGGTCGACCGCCCGCACCGGGCCGCTGTCGGTCCGGAAGCTGACGCTGAGGTCGGTCAGGCTGAGGGTCGCCACCCGACGTTCGCCGGTGCTGCGCCGCACCGGTGCCTCGGCGGTGGCGCCCTCGGCGGCCGCCTCGGCCGCCACCTCGGCCGCGTCCGCCTCGCTCGTGTCCCCACGGCGGGCCCGCAGCCGCGGGTCCAGCAGGTCGTTGAGGCTCTCGCCGACGAGCGTGATGCCGAGCACGAGCAGGACGATCGCGGCGCCCGGGAAGACGCCGGTCCACCAGATCCCGTTCGTCGCGTCGGACATCGCCTTGTTGAGGTCGTAGCCCCACTCCGCGGCGGCCGACGGCTGGATGCCGAAGCCGAGGAACCCGAGCCCGGCCAGCGTCAGGATCGCCTCGGACCCGTTCAGGGTGGCGATGATCGGGAGGGTCTGACGCACGTTGGCGAAGATGTGCCGCACGAGGATGCGCGGCACCGGCGTGCCCACGACCCTCGCCGCGTCGACGTACGGCTCGACCTTTACGCTCAGCGTGGCGTTGCGCACGACCCTGAAGTACTGGGGGATGAACACGACGGTGATGGACAGGGCCGCCGCCATGATCCCGGCGGTGACGCCGGACTGGCCGCCCGACACGACGATCGCCACGATGATGGCGAGCAGGAGCGAGGGAAAGGCATACATCGCGTCGGTGATGAGCACGAGGGCGCGGTCGAGCCAGCGTCCGACGTAGCCGGACAGCAGGCCGAGCGGCACGCCGATGCACAGCGACAGGATGACGGCGAGGACGACGACCTCGATGGCGGTCCGCGCGCCGTACACGACCCGCGAGAAGACGTCCTCGCCACCGACGGCGGTGCCGAACCAGTGCGCGGCCGACGGCGCTCCCTGGATCGGGAAGTCATGCCCGTTCGCGCTCGCATCGTTGAACCCGTAGGGCGCGATGAGCGGGGCGAAGATCGCGAGCACGATGAACAGGGCGATGATGACGAGGCCGGTGAGGAGCATCCCGCGCTGGACACCGCGGGTGTTGCGGATGAGGGCGAACATGGCTTGCTCCTGACTCAGAACCGGACGCGCGGGTCGACGAACGCGACGATGACGTCGATGAGGAGGCTCGCGATGCTGACGACGAGCGCGAAGAGGGTCACGATGCCCTGCACGGCGACGAAGTCGCGCTTGATGAGGTACTGGGCGAGCGTGTAACCGAGGCCCTGCCACTCGAACGTCGTCTCGGTCAGCACGGCACCGCCGAGCAGCATGGCGATCTGCATGCCCATGACCGTCACGACGGGCACGAGCGCGTTGCGGAACGCGTGCTTGCCGATGACCCGCCGCTCCGGCACGCCGCGGGCTCGGGCCGCCGTCACGTAGTCGGAGTTGAGCGTGCCGATGAGGTTGATGCGCACGAGCCGGAGGAACACGCCGCCCGTGAGCAGCCCGAGGGTGAGCGCGGGCAGCACCGCGTGCTGCAGCACGTCCCAGATGTAGCTCTGGTCACCCCAGAGGATCGCGTCGAGGATCATGATGTTCGTCTTGGGCTGGACGTTCGCCAGGCCCAGCTCCGTGGCGATGCTCGAGCGACCCGCCACCGGCCAGCCGAACGGCGAGAAGGCGAGCTTGAAGAGCAGGCCGAGGAAGAAGACCGGCGCGGCGTAGACGACGATCGAGAAGAGCCGCAGCACCACGTCGGGGGCGCGGTCCCGGTAGCGGGCGGCGATGCGGCCGAGGGGGATGCCGATGAGGAAGGCGACGATGAGCGACCAGAAGGCGAGCTCGAGCGTCGCGGCGCCGTTGACGAGGAAGATGTCGGTGATCGACCGGTTGTCGGTCAGGGTGTGGCCGAAGTCGAACCGCAGGATCCCGCTCAGGTAGTCCCAGTACTGGCCGAGGATCGGCCCGTTGAGGCCGGCCGCGGTCTTGCGCTCCTCGATCTGCTCCGGGCTCAGGCGCCCACCGAGGGCGGCGGTGATCGGGTCACCGATCACCCGCATGAGCACGAAGACGAGGGTGACGAGAATCCAGATCATCGGGATCACGAGGGCGACCCGGACGATCAGGTAGCGGAGCAGGGGCGGCATACCGCCCTTGACGCGGTGCTCCGGCTGAGGTGCATTGGGTTCCTCGGTGCCGAGGACCTCCGCGATGGCCATGAGTGAGGACCTTCCGACGCAGGACACGCGGTGGGCCCGGGAGCGTGGCGACCGCCAGCTCTCCCGGGCCCACCTGTCGTGCCGTGGAGACTACTTCGAGAGGGAGGTGAACCGGAACTTGAAGGCTGCGTCGAGGGTCTCCTGGACACCCTTGACGTCATCCTTGGCGACTGCCACCTGCGCTCCGTAGAGCATCGGCAGGGTGGGCACCTCCTTGGCGACCTTGTCCTGGATCTGGCCGAGCAGCTGCTCCCGCTTGGCCTTGTCAGGCTGGGTCACCTCGTCGGTGAGCAGCTTGTTCATCTGGTCGTTCGAGTAGTGCGACTGCAGGAAGTTGTTCGGACCGAAGAACGGGGACAGGTAGTTGTCCGCGTCCGGGAAGTCCGGGAACCACCCGAGCTGGTAGATCGGGTATGAGTCCTTCGTGCGCTCCTTCGAGTAGGTCGTCCACTCGGCCGACTGCAGGTTGACCTTGAACAGGCCGGTCGCCTCGAGCTGCCGCTTGATCTCGTTGTACTCCTGGTCCGAGTTGCTCCCGTAGTGGTCCGGGTTGTACTGGATCTGGAGCGAGACGGGGACGCTGACGCCGGCGTCGGTGAGGTACTTCTTCGCCTGGTCGACGTTGGGCTTCTCGCCGTACAGCGCCTTGAACGCCTCGTTGGCGCCGGGCAGGCCCGGCGGCACCTGCGAGTAGGACGGCTTGTAGGTGCCCTTGTAGACCTTCGTCGAGAGCGCGTCACGGTCGATGCTCGACGCCATCGCCTGACGGATCGCGAGCTTCTGCGCGTCGTTGCTGCCCGGCATGGTCTTGAGGTTGAACACCATGTAGCGCAGCTCGCCACCAGCACCGGTGTAGACCTTGATGCCGTTGGCGCTCTGGAGCGACTCGATGTCGGTCGGGGTGAGCGAGCGCCACGCGACGTCGATGTTCTTGTTCTGGATGTCGAGCTTGAGGTTGTCCGCGGAGGTGTAGTACTTCATCGTCACCTGGGCAACCTGCGGCTTGTTGAAGGCCCCGTTGTAGGACGGGTTGGCCTTGAACTGCGCGACCTGGTTCTTCTGGTAAGTGCCGATGGTGTACGGCCCCGAGAAGCCCTGGGCCTTGACGGCCTCGTCGTCGGACATGACCTTGTTCGGCGGGTAGACCTTCTCGTCGACGATGGGTCCGGCCGAGGTGACGAGGATCTGCGGCCAGGTCTGGTCGTTCGCGGCCTTGAGCTTGAAGACGACCGTCTTGTCGTCCTTGGCCTCGACCGACTGCATGTTGCCGAGCAGGGCCGCGGGGCCGTTCGGGTCGTTGATGTCGACGATGCGCTTGAACGAGAAGGCGACGCTCTTCGCGGTCAGCGGGTCACCGTTGGCGAACTTGAGCCCGTCCTTCATCGTGCACGTGTACTCGGTCGGGGTCGTGAACTCGCACTTCTCGGCGGCGTCCGGCTCGGGGGTGTTCTTGCCCTGCGGGAAGTTCAACAGGTACTGGAAGACCTGCGTCTGCACCTGCATCGAACCGTTGTCATACGAGCCCGCAGGGTCGATGGAGACGACCTTGTCGGTCGTGCCGACGATGAGCGACCCGCCACCGGCGTTGCCACCCCCGCCGGTGTTGCCGGTGCCGGTGTTGTTGCCGGTGTTCCCGGCGCCACAGGCCGAGACGAGCAGCCCGAGCGCGGCAGCGCCCGCCAGAGCTGCTGCCCCACGACGAATCTGCATGACGTTCCTCCTAGATGGGTCGGACGCACTCCGGGCCGCGTTTCTGGGCGGCCGCGTCGCGAATGCAGGAACCGTATCGGCACGGGGGGCGCGACGAAAGACTCTCCGGGGATTGTGGCCGTTCTGAGGCCTTTTTCGTCTCCCGGCTGCTGTTCAGGGGCGGAGGGGCGCCCAAGGGGAGCCTCGGGCCAGAATGAGGCATGACCGCCGCACAGAGTGACCCCGCCTCACACCGAGCCGACGATCCCACCGCTGCCGAGCCGGAGCTGCGACGACACGACGACGAGGTCCCCGCCCGTGCCGTCGTCGTCGGCCTGGACGGCAGTGAGAAGGACGAGGGAGTGCTAACCTTCGCCGGCCGCGAGGCCGAGATCCTGGGCGCACCCCTGCACCTGCTGACGGCCCAGGAGGTGCACGCGGGTCTGGTCGGCGCGTGGGATGCGGGCTTCATCCCGATCGGGCTGGAGCCCGAGCTGGGCGAGCACGGGTGGCGGATCGTCGACGAGGCCCGCAGCCGCCTCGCCGACCGCCACCCGGGGGTCCCCGTCACTGCGAGCCAGCCGTGGGGCACGCCGTCGCAGGCCCTGGTCGACGCGTCCGATCGCGCCCGGATCATCGTGGTCGGCAGCGGCCGCAAGGGTGCCTTCGAGCGGGTGCTGCTCGGGACGACCTCGCTCGACACCGCCATGCACGCCGCCTGCCCGGTCGTCGTGGTCGGCGAGGAGCCGGGCGACGTGAGCCGACCGGTCGTGGTCGGCGTGGACGGCAGCGACCACAGCCGGCGCGCCGCCGCCGTCGCCGGCGACGAGGCGTCGCGCCGTGGGGTCGACCTCGTCGTCGTCACGACGTGGTGGCTCGAGGTGGTCGACGGGATCGTCGTCACCGAGGAGGGCAGCCCCGAGTGGCAGCGGGTCGAGGCCCGCTACCGGGCCATGGTCGACCAGGCACTCGCGCCGGTGCGCCAGCAGCACCCCGACCTCGTCATCGACGTCGACGTGCGCAACGGCCGTCCCGTCGACGCCTTGCTCGAGCGGTCCCGCGAGGCGGGCCTCGTCGTCGTGGGCAGCCGCGGTCGAGGGGGCTTCGCGGGTATGGCGCTGGGCTCGGTCAGCCACAAGGTGCTGCAGCGCTCGCCCGTCCCGGTCGCCATCGTCCGGGCCCAGGCCCACACCGACTGAGCGGTCCCGCGACCGGTTGTCGGGTCAGTCCGTCTCGTCGTCGAACTGCCCGATGACCCGCTCGAGGAGGTCCTCCATCGACAGGAGGCCCACCGGCCGTTCCGGCTCGCCCACGAGGACGAGCTGCTGACGGCTCGCCCGCATGCGACCGAGCGCCTCCAGGAGGGTCAGCCCGGGGGAGAGGACCTCCGCCGGGGAGACGAGCGGGTCGATGATCTCCGCGGCCGGGGCGCGGACGACGTCGCGCACGTGGACCAGGCCGACCGGTGCGCCGTCCTCGACGACGACGAGGCGCGAGCGCCCGGACTCCCGCGACACCTCCTCGGCCTGCGTCATGGTCGCGCCGAGCGGCACCACCACCGCGTCAGCGAGGGGAACCATGAGCGAGGCCAGCGTGCGGGTCTCGAGGTCGATCGCGCCGGCGAGGACGCGATGCTCCGGCTCCGTCAGGGTGCCGTGCTCCCGCGAGGAGGCGATGAGCAGCTGCAGCTCACGGGGGCCGTGGGCCTGGGCCAGCTCGGGCTGCGGCGTGACCCCGACGAGGCGCAAGGAGAGGTTGGCCATCCCGTTGAGAACGGTGAGCACCGGCCGGACGAGGCGGGCGAAGGCGCGGAACGGCAGCGCGAGCAGGAGCGCCGAGCGCTCCGGGTGGGCGATCGCCCACGACTTCGGCGCCATCTCGCCGACGACCATGTGGAGGAAGACGACGAGGGCGACCGCGAGGACGACGCCGACGACGGTCGCCACCTCCTCCGGGACCCGTGCGGCACCGAGGCCCGACCCGATGAGGTCGGCCACGGCGGGTTTCGCCAGGGCGCCGAGTCCCAGGGTGCACAGCGTGATGCCGAGCTGGGCACCGGCCAGCATCAGCGAGAGCTCCCGTGCACCCGCCACGGCGGCCCGCGCGGACCGGCTGCCGTCCACGGCGAGGTCCTCGAGGCGGTGTCGCCGGCTCGCGACGAGCGCGAACTCGGCGGCGACGAAGAAGGCGTTGAGCACGAGCAGGACGACCGAGACGCCCAGGGCAGCCATCATCGACGCTCACCTCCGGCGCCGTTGCCCTCGGGTGCCTCGACCGGCTCCGGGAAGGTCTGCAGGGCCTGGAACCGGACCGTCTGTGGGACGTGTCGGTCCACGGCGGTGACGACGAGGCGCGCCGCTCCGGCCACCACCTCGCGCAGCTGCCCGTCCGGGGTGGTGGCCGGGGCGGGAGCCTCCGAGGTGGCGGCGAGGTCGAGCTCGTCCCCGACGACCGGGGTCCGGCCGAGGAGCTCGAGGACGAGGCCGCTCACGGTGTCGAACGGGTCCTCGGCCTGGAGCACCAGGCCGGTGCGGGCCGCGACCTCATCGAGCCGGAGGCGGGCCGGCACGAGCCAGGCGCCCGGGCCGTCGGCGACGACTCCCAGCTCGGGCACGTCGTCCTCGTCGAGGATGTCGCCGACGACCTCCTCGGCGATGTCCTCGAGGGACAGCACGCCGGCGAACCCGCCGTGCTCGTCGATGACGACGACGAGCTGGCGGTGCTCGCGGCGGAGCTGGTCGAGCACCGTGGCGAGAGGGGCACTCGTCGGCACCACGCTGGCGGCGGACGCGACCTCGCCGACGCTGGTGGAGGCGCGCGCGGCCGCCGGCACGGACAGCAGCTCGGCAAGCCCCGCGACGCCGACGATGTCGTCACGGTCCCGGCCGGTGACCGGGAAGCGGGAGAAGCCGGTGTCGAGGAGAGCCACGAGCTCGTCGACGGTCGCGGCGGCCGGGACCGTCACGACGCGCACCCGCGGCGTCATCACATCGTCGGCGGTCAGCTCACGCAGCCGCAGCCCACCCTCCAGCGTGCCGGACAGCTCGTCCCTCAGCAGGCCCCCGCCGTGGGACTCGTCGATGATCCGGGCGAGGTCCGCCGGTGTGGCGCCGTGGTCCAGCTCCTCGACGGGCTCGATCCCGACCGCCCGGAGCAAGCGGCCGGACGCGCTGTCGAAGAGCCGGACGACCGGCCCCACCACGGCGAGGTAGACGAGGGTGCTGCGGCTGAGGGTGCGCGCGACCGCCACCGTGCGGGCGATCGCGAGGTTCTTCGGCGCGAGCTCGCCGAAGACCATCTGCACCACGGTCGAGAACACGAGAACCGCGGTGACGCTCAGGCTGAGCCGTGCGGCATACGACAGGTCGGTGAAGCCCAGCAGGTCGGCGAGCCCGACGCCGACGAGCGGCTCGGAGACGTACCCGACGAGCAACGCAGTCACGGTGATCCCGAACTGCGCCGCGGACAGCGCGAAGGACAGCCGCGACGTCACGCGCAGCGCCCGCTCGGCGGCGGCGTCCCCCGAGCGGGCGAGCTCACGCAGGGCGTTGCGGTCCACCGCGACGTAGGCGAACTCCTGGGCGACGAAGTATCCAGTCGCGGCGGTCAGCGCGAGGACGAGGGCGATGCCGAGGGCGAGGTCCATGGTCAGCACCACGCCGTCGCGGCCAAGTGGGGGAGCCGGGCGTCACCCGGCAGGGGACTGTGGCCCTCCTGGGGCGCCGATGTCATGGCGGCAGGATACCGACGGTGGTCGGCATGCCGGGAATCGCGGCCTCATGTGTCACCATCTTCTCCGTCATGCGCACCGAGAACCCGCCCCACGGCCCCGTCAGCGTCCGGCTGGTCGTCGGTGCGGCACTCGTCGACGACCTCACCGCGCCCACCCGCCTCCTGGCTGCCCGTCGCACCGAGCCGACCGAGCTCGCGGGGGGCTGGGAGCTGCCCGGTGGCAAGGTGGACCAGGGCGAGTCCCCGCTGATCGCGCTGCACCGGGAGATCGCCGAGGAGCTCGGCGTCGAGATCTTCGTCGGCCCGCACCTGCCGGGTCCGCTGCCGGGTGAGACCTGGCCGCTCGGGGAACGCTACGAGATGCTCGTCTGGTTCGCGGAGGTGGCCGGCGGCGTCCCCGAGCCCCTCGAGGACCACGACGAGCTGCGCTGGCTGACCCGGCAGGCGCTGCACGAGGTCCCGTGGCTCCCGGCCGACCTGTCCATCGTCGACGCGGTCGCCGCACGCCTGCACGACGCCCCCACCCCACGACCCTGAGAGACTGACACCCATGGCCAACCGCACCCGCGCCGACATCCGCAACGTGGCCATCGTGGCCCACGTCGACCACGGCAAGACGACGCTCGTCGACAAGATGCTCTGGCAGGGCGGGGCGTTCGACGAGCGCCAGACCGTCGAGACGACCGGGGAGCGCGTGATGGACTCCGGCGACCTCGAGCGCGAGAAGGGCATCACCATCCTCGCGAAGAACACCGCCATCCACTACAACGGCCCCTCCGCCGTCGCCGCCGGACTGACCGACGGCATGACGATCAACATCATCGACACCCCGGGCCACGCCGACTTCGGCGGTGAGGTCGAGCGGGGCCTGTCCATGGTCGACGGCGTGGTCCTGCTCGTCGACGCCTCCGAGGGGCCACTGCCCCAGACCCGCTTCGTGCTGCGCAAGGCGCTCGCGGCCAAGATGCCCGTGGTGCTCTGCATCAACAAGGTCGACCGTCCCGACGCCCGCATCGCCGAGGTGGTCGACGAGGTCTACGAGCTGTTCATGGACCTGCTCGACTCGGGCGCCGACGTCGACGCAGCCCTCGACTTCCCGATCGTGTACGCGTCGGCGAAGGCCGGCAGGGCCTCGCTCACCCGACCCGCCGACGGTGAGCTGCCTGCCGAGGAGAACCTCGAGCCGCTCTTCAAGACGATCCTCGACACGATCCCCGCGCCCACCTATGACGAGGACGCGCCACTGCAGGCGCACGTGACCAACCTCGACTCGTCGAACTTCCTCGGCCGGATCGCCCTGCTCCGGGTCCACAACGGCACGATCAGCAAGGGCCAGCACGTCGCCTGGTGCAAGCACGACGGCACCGTCGACCGGGTCAAGATCACCGAGCTGCTCATGACCGAGGGCCTCGAGCGCAAGCCCGCGGCCGAGGCGGGGCCGGGCGACATCATCGCGATCGCCGGCATCCCGGAGATCATGATCGGCGACACCCTCGCCGACCCGGAGGACCCGCGCCCGCTGCCCCTCATCACCGTCGACGAGCCGGCCATCTCCATGACCATCGGGACGAACACCTCCCCGCTGGCGGGCCGGGTCCGCGGCGCCAAGGTGACCGCCCGCCTCGTCAAGGACCGCCTCGACCGCGAGCTCGTCGGCAACGTCTCGCTCCGCGTCCTGCCGACTGACCGCCCCGACGCGTGGGAGGTGCAGGGCCGCGGTGAGCTGGCCCTCGCCATCCTCGTCGAGCAGATGCGCCGCGAGGACTATGAGCTGACCGTCGGCAAGCCGCAGGTCGTCACGAGGGAGGTCGACGGCAAGGTCCACGAGCCGGTCGAGCGCCTCACCATCGACACGCCGGAGGAGTTCCTCGGGGCGATCACCCAGCTGCTCGCCGCCCGCAAGGGCCGGATGGAGCAGATGACGAACCACGGCACCGGCTGGGTCCGGATGGAGTTCGTCGTGCCGTCCCGAGGCCTGATCGGCTTCCGCACCGAGTTCCTCACGGAGACGCGGGGCACGGGCATCGCCCACCACGTCTTCGAGGGCTACGAGCCGTGGCACGGCGAGATCAAGACCCGCCTCACCGGATCGCTCGTCGCCGACCGTAGCGGCCCTGCGACGACGTACGCGATGTTCAACCTGCAGGAGCGCGGCACCCTCTTCGTCGAGCCGACGACCGAGGTCTACGAGGGCATGATCGTCGGCGAGAACTCCCGGGCCGACGACATGGACGTCAACATCACCAAGGAGAAGAAGCTCACGAACGTGCGCTCCTCCACGGCCGACGTCCTCGAGCGTCTCGTCCCGCCGCGGAGGCTCTCACTGGAGCAGTGCCTCGAGTTCTGCCGCGAGGAC
>DASSTN010000089.1:0-2151 GCA_035707905.1 Intrasporangium sp. | reverse complement strand
CGGAAGCTCGTGTTGCGCCAGCCGGTGTTGGGCGAGTCGGGCCGCGAGTGCCGCAGGCCCCCGAGGGCCGCGAGGTGGACGTAGTCCAGGCCGGCCTCGGGCAGCGTCCGGCTCAGTGAGTCGATGTGGAACTGGGGGTTGTGGCGTGACTTCGGCACCGTGCGGACGTCCGCCACCGCCTCGATGGCGTGGGCACGCAGGATGGCGACGAACTCGTCGAAGGGGTGCGTCGAGTGGCCGATGGTGTGGATCACCATGGGCCGACCTTACGTCGGGGCACACGACAGGCCACGGGGCCCGCTGGATCCGGGACCGGCCGCAAGCGCGCTTTCTCGAGAGGCTCAGGCGGCGAGCCCGTGGATCAGCAGGTCGGCCAGCTGACGGTAGGCGGCGGCGTCGGCCAGGCCCGTCGCCGCCGAGATCGACCCCCGCTGGATCGCCGTCATGACCTCGCCGACGGCGGCCCCCACGAAGGCCGCATCGACCTGGCGCAGCCTCCCCGCCGCGACGCCCTCGTCGATGAGCTCGCGAACCCGCTGAGCGGCATACCCGGTGTTCTGGCGGTACACCTCCCGGGCGGGAGGGAAGCCGGCGACGTCACGGTGGAAGGCCGGCGATGCGGGCGAGAGCTCCTCGGCGACGGCGTCGAGGTAGAGCCGGAGCCGCGCGACCGGGTCGGACTCCCCGGAGAGGCGGCGCTCGATCGAGGCGGCGGCCGCCTTGAAGTACGACCGGACCGTCGCGACGACGATCTGCTCCTTGCTCGCCGCGACGAGGTAGAGGGTCGACCGGGAGCAGTGGAGGCGCTCCGCGAGCTCGGCGATGGTCAGGTCGGCGAAGCCGTGGGCGAGGAAGAGCTCGCGCAGCTGGGCCAGCACCTCCTCGCGCCGCGCCCGGGCCCGCGGGGTCAGGGCGGCCGGCTCGGCCACTGCGGGAGGCGTCTGCGTCATGCCCGTGAGGATACCAAGGCTGGTACTCTGAACCCGTCTTTGGTACTCGTCCGAGGAGATCCCCATGCCGGCGTCGCGCGTGCTGCCCACCCCCGAGGCGGCCGACCTGATCCGCCTGGTGCGTGAGTTCGCGACCGAGGAACTGGCGCCCCGGGCTGCCGAGGCGGAGGCGACGGGGACCTTCCCACGGGACGTCTTCCGACAGCTCGGCGAGCTGGGCGTCCTCGGGCTGCCGTATCCCGAGGGCGACGGTGGGGGAGGCCAGCCCTACGAGGTCTACCTCCAAGTGCTCGAGGAGCTCGCCAGCGTGTGGGCCAGCGTCGCCGTCGGCACGAGCGTCCACGCCCTCTCGTGCTTCGGCCTGGCGACCCGCGGCACGGACGAGCAGCGGGGCCGGTGGCTGCCCGACATGCTCGGTGGCGACCTGCTCGGTGCCTACTGCCTGAGCGAGCCGCACGCCGGCTCCGACCCGGCCGCCATGACGACCCGAGCCGTGCGCGACGGCGACGACTACGTCATCACGGGGGCCAAGGCGTGGACGACGCACGGCGGCGAGGCCGACTACTACAAGGTCATGGCCCGCACCTCGGACGACCGGGGCGGCGTCTCCTGCTTCCTCGTGCCGGCCGACGCCGAGGGCCTCACGGCGGACCCGCCCGAGCACAAGATGGGGCTCATGGGCTCGACGACGGCGACCATGCGGTTCGACCACGTGCGCGTCGCGGCCGAGCGCCGTCTCGGTGACGAGGGTGAGGGGCTCAAGATCGCCCTCGCCGGCCTCGACGCGGGCCGGCTCGGCATCGCCGCCTGCGCCACCGGACTGGCCCAGGGCGCGCTCGACCGGGCCGTCGCCTACGCCGAGGAGCGAGAGGCCTTCGGGCGCAAGATCATCGAGCACGAGGGTCTCGCCTTCCTCCTCGCCGACATGGAGGCGGCGGTCCAGTCGGCCCGCGCGACGACCCTCCACGCTGCCCGGCTCAAGGACCAGGGCCTGCCCTACAGCCGCGAGGCGGCGATCGCCAAGCTCGTCGCGACCGACAACGCGATGCGCGTGACGACCGACGCGGTCCAGGTCCTCGGCGGCTACGGCTACACGAAGGACTTCCCCGTCGAGCGCTACATGCGCGAGGCCAAGGTCATGCAGATCTTCGAGGGGACCAACCAGATCCAGCGGCTCGTCATCAGCCGCTCGCTCCGCAAG
>DASSTN010000088.1:0-3403 GCA_035707905.1 Intrasporangium sp. | reverse complement strand
TGGCAGCCAGCGACCCTTGAACCGCATCGGCACCGGGAACGGGAGAGCGCCGAGGCGGACGACCTGCCAGCCCTGCACGGGATAGCGCGACAGGAGCGCGATGCCGTATGCCGCAGAGTCGGGTTGTTCCTCCCCCGTGGCGGCGATCCAGGTGGAGCCGGGGCTTCCCGCGAGCGCGGCCACGAACTGGTGCTCGGTCGCTCCCATGGCCTCCGCGGCGATGGCGGTCAGGTCAGCGTGGTCGGAGCGGTGCTGGTTGCGGTCGACCTCCTGCATCGCGAGGACATCGGCGTCGAGCTCCCGGATCGCCGTGCGGAACCCGTCGAGGTCGACGTGCTGGTCGCTCGGCACGCGTCCGTTGAGGATGTTGAACGTCGCCACGCGCATGCCAGGTGCCCTACCCCGTGCGGCGGCGGCTGACGCGTTCGCGGGTGGACCCGCCGCTGCGGGGTAGAGAGGGTGCCATGGAGACCGACGAGACGGCCGACCTGCGTGAGGCGCTCAAGACGGTTGCCGTGGCCCTGAAGCGATCGGGGCTGCCCTTCGCCCTGATGGGCGGGTATGCCGCTTGGGCGCGCGGTGGGCCGGAGCCGAGCCACGACGTCGACTTCCTCATCGCTGAGGAGGACGCTGCCGAGGCCGCCAAGTTCCTCGCCGAGGAGGAGGGCCTCAACGTCGTGGAGCCGCCCGAGGACTGGCTCTTCAAGGTTTTCACGAACGGTGGCATGGTCGATGTGATCTGGCGTGACTCCGACCGGACCGCGGGACGCGACCTCGTCGAGCGCGCCACGGTGATGCAGGTCCTGTCCGTGGACATGCCGGTGATGCCCGCCACCGAGCTGATGGTCTCGAAGCTCAACGCGCTCGACGAGCACTACTGCGACCTGACCATGCCCCTCGCGGTGGCCCGTGCCCTGCGCGAGCAGATCGACTGGGCGCGGGTGGAACGGGACGTCGCGGACAACGACTTCGCCGCGGCCGTGCTGTTCCTGCTCCGGCGCCTCGGCGTCATCGACCGGGTCGAAGCGACCCAGCCGGCGGGAACGGCGACAGCGGCGGGGAAGCCTGGAGGCGCGCAGGGGGTTGACCAGGGATGAAGAAGATCGGGTTCCTCTCGTTCGGCCACTGGACGCCCTCTCCGCACTCCCAGACCCGGAGCGCGTCGGATGCCCTCCTCCAGTCCATCGACCTCGCGGTTGCGGCCGAGGAGCTCGGCGCGGACGGCGCGTACTTCCGGGTGCACCACTTCGCGCGACAGCTCGCGTCGCCCTTCCCGCTCCTCGCCGCCATCGGCGCGCGGACGAGCCGGATCGAGATCGGCACGGGCGTCATCGACATGCGTTACGAGAACCCGCTCTACATGACCGAGGACGCCGGTGCCGCAGATCTCATCTCCGGGGGACGCCTCCAGCTCGGCATCAGCCGCGGCTCACCCGAGCAGGTGATCGAGGGCTACCGCTACTTCGGCTACGTCCCCGAGGACGGCACGGACGCCGCCGAGATGGCTCGCCACCACACCATGGTGTTCCTCCGGATGATCGAGGGACACGGCTTCGCCGAGCCGAACCCCAGGCCGATGTTCCCCAACCCACCGGGGCTGCTCCGTCTCGAGCCGCAGTCGCCCGGACTGCGCGACCGGATCTGGTGGGGTGCGGGGTCCCGGGCCACAGCGGAGTGGACGGCGGAGAACGGCATGAACCTCATGAGCTCGACCCTGCTCACCGAGGACACGGGCGTGCCCTTCCACCAGCTCCAGGCGGAGCAGATCCAGCGGTTCCGCGACGCCTGGCGGGCTGCGGGGCATGCGCGCGAGCCGCGGGTGTCGGTCAGTCGCAGCATCTTCCCGATCGTGAGCGACATGGACCGCGCGTACTTCGGGCACGAGGCGACGAGCCAGGACCAGGTCGGCATGCTCGAGGGCGGGCTCGCCCGCTTCGGCAAGTCCTACGCCGACGAGCCGGACCGACTCGTCAGCGCTCTCGCCGAGGACGAGGCGATCGCGGCCGCCGACACGCTGCTCCTCACCGTGCCGAACCAGCTGGGCGTCGACTACAACGCCCATGTCATCGAGAGCATCCTCAAGCACGTCGCCCCGGAGCTGGGCTGGCGCTGACTCCGACAGGAGCTGGACATGGTGAGAGTCGTCGTCATCGGGGCGGGGCTCTCCGGCCTGTCCGCGGCCTGCCACCTCGTCGGGCTCGGCCACGACGTCACGGTCCTCGAGCGCCACGACGCCCCGGGCGGCCGGGGGCTGCGGGTGCAGCAGGACGGCTTCGCCTTCGACACCGGCGCGACCGTGATGACGATGCCCGACCTCGTCGCGGAGTGCCTGGCGGCAGCCGGCTCCTCACTGCAGGACGCGCTGCCGATGCGAGCGCTCGATCCCGCCTACCGTGCCTGCTTCGCCGACGGGAGCGAGATCCGGGTCCGGCACGGGGTCGAGGCCATGCGGGAGGAGATCCGCGACACCTGCGGCAGCGTCGACGCGGCCGCCCTCGTCGACTTCGTCACGTGGCTGCGCCGGCTCTACCGCGTCGAGATGCCGCACTTCATCGACGCGAACTACGACCGCCCCACCGACCTGCTGACGTCACCGCGGGCCGCCGCCCACCTGCTGCGACTCGGCGCCTTCCGCCGGCTCGGCCCGGTGGTCCGGCGGTGGTTCCGAGACGAACGGCTCCACCGGCTCTTCTCGTTCCAGGCGCTCTACGCGGGCCTGTCCCCCGAGGACGCCCTCGCCCTCTATGCCGTCATCACCTACATGGACGTCGTCGAGGGCGTCTACTGGCCGGAGGGCGGCATGGCCGCCGTCCCGGAGGCCCTCGCTGCGGCGGCAGGCAAGGCCGGTGCCGAGCTGCGGTATGGCGCCACCGTCTCCCGACTGGTCCGGGACGCCGGGGGCCGCGTGGCGGGGGTGGAGCTCGACACCGGCGAGCGCCTCATGGCCGACGCGGTGGTGTGCACCATCGACCTGCCGACCGCCTACGAGCAGCTGCTGCCCGACCTCGTGCCTCCTCGGGTGGTCCGGGGCGGGAGGTACTCACCGTCCGCCGTCGTCTGGCACGTCGGCGCGAGAGGCGACCCACGTGGGACAGTCGCCCACCACAACATCCACTTCGGCGCCGACTGGAACGGGGCCTTCCGCGCCCTCATCGACGAGGGCCGGCTGATGCCCGAGCCGTCCCGGCTCGTCACCGTCCCGACAGTGTCCGACCCAGGTCTCGCTCCCCCGGGTGACACCGTGCTCTACGTCCTCGAGCCGGTGCCCAACCTCACCGCACGGCTCGACTGGGACCGGGAGCGCGGGCCGATGCGCGACCGGCTCCACCGCTTCCTCGCAGGGAACGGATACCCCACGGACGTCGTCACCGAGCACCTCATGACGCCGCTGGAGTGGCAGCGG
>DASSTN010000087.1:0-4838 GCA_035707905.1 Intrasporangium sp. | reverse complement strand
GCCCCGCACCCGGATCGTCGCCCACGGTCCCGTCGCGGCCCGGGTCGTGCTCGCCGACGGCAGCGCCAGGGAGGTGAGACCTGCCAGCCCGCGCGTGTGGACGGACATCGAGCTGGACGAGCACCCGGAGAGCGTCGACCTGCGGGTCCTCGACGACAACGAGCGCACCGCCCTCCCCGACGTACCCCTCCTCCTCACCGCGCCCACCCCCACGTCGAGTGATCGCCCGGTCCCACCGGTCCCAGCCGCTCCCGCGTCGAGTGATCGCCCCGCCCCACCCGTCCCGACCGCTCCCGCGTCGAGTGATCGCCCCGCCCCACCGGTCCCAGCGGCTCCCGGGTCGAGTGAGCGCCCCGCCCCACCGGCCTCAGCGGCTCCCGGGTCGAGTGATCGCCCCGCCCCAGCCCACCCTGCAGAAACGCGGCCCGTCCCGACCTTTGGCGCCCCGCCTGCTTCGGCCTCGACCTCCGCGGCGACGCCCGCCCGGGCGCAGGACTGGCGACGCCCCGAGTCGACGCCGGAGAGCCAGAACGCTCCGGCGCCCAACTGGTCCACCTCAGAGCGCACGGTCGACCCCCCGACGACCCGCCCATCCTTGCCGGCCTGGGGGAGCGGGGCTCCACGCGCTGCCCGGCGCACGCCGGCCCCGACGACGGGAAGAGCCGGGCACGAGCCCGTGGCCAGCGCCGCCGATGATCCCGCCCGCGCGGGTGGGAACCAGCCCACCCAAACGAGCCCAGCGGCATACCGGAAGGACGTCCGCGAGGCGCAGCGCGACGTGCACTCGACCTGGGCCGCGCGGCCCGCGCCGGCTGAGGAGCAGGCGGAGGAGGGGCCGGCGACGCCGTCGTACGACTACCTCTTCGGGGGCACGATGACCGCGGAGGAGCACCGCCGCCTGCTCGCCGAGGCCGGCCGGGACGAGCCGGCTGACGACGACGCCGACTCTCCAGAGCCGATCGTGACGACGGCTGCCTCAGGCGCACTGCCTGTCGTCCCGCCGCCGCCCCCTGCCCAGACGCCACCAGCACCGGCTCCGGCGCCCCAGCCGGTGCCAGCGGGTGGCCTGATCTCCTCGGTCCCCTGGGCCACCACCGCCACCACCTCCGAGCCCGAGCCCGAGGCCGATCCGGCCCCGGCCTTCACCGGACGGCACAGCCCGCCGCCCGCCCCGACTCTCATTCCGCCGGCCGCCCCGCCAGCCGGCCCGCCGGAGCCCCAGCCGTCGAGCCCGGTCGAGCCCGCGCCCCACACCATCGCCGCCGAGCCCGACGATGCCGAGCTGACCGTCGACCGGAGCGCCCTGCTCGCCGCCCGCAACGCGGCCCTCGAGGGCGACACCGGCCCGCGCGTCATGGCGGTCCTCTGCACGGCGGGACACTCGAGCCCGCCCCACGCGAACCGCTGCCGGGTCTGCGCTCAGCCGATCCCCCCGCAGGAGCCGTTCGAGATGCCCCGGCCGGCCCTCGGCACTTTGCGTCTGTCGACCGGTGACGTCGTCACCCTCGACCGCGACGTCCTGCTCGGCCGCGCGCCGAAGCCGGTCGACGGCCTGGCGCCGGAGGAACAGCCGCACGTCGTCAAGGTGCCGAGCCCCGAGCGCGACATCTCGCGCAACCATGTCGAGGTGCTCATCGAGGGCTGGCACGTGCTGCTCCGCGACCTCGGCACGACGAACGGCACGACCGTCGCGCTCCCCGGCGAGGCGCCGGTCCGCCTCCGTGCCAACGACCAGCAGTCGCTCGAGCCCGGGTCGGTCGTCTCGATGGCCGACGAGGTGTCGTTCACCTTCGAGGTGGGCTCGTGAGGAAGGGCGCGCCGCCGAAGATCCCCGGTCTCGTCTTCGTCCAGCCGCTCGGCTCGGGCGGCTATGCCGACGTCTTCCTCTACGAGCAGCAGAGCCCGCGGATGCCGGTCGCGGTGAAGGTCCTGAAGTCGGAGGGCCTGACCGACTCGTTGCGGCAACAGTTCGTCGATGAGGCCGACACGATGGCCCAGCTCGGCGACCACCCCTACATCGTCCAGGTCTTCCGCTCGGGAACCTCCGACGACGGCCGGCCCTTCCTCGTCATGAAGTACTACCCGCCGCCCAACCTCGCGGCGCGCGCCAAGCAGCAGCGCTTCTCGGTCGAGGAGGTGCTGCGCATGGGCATCCAGCTCGCGAGCGCGGTCGAGACGGCGCACCGGGCCCACATCACGCACCGCGACATCAAGCCGGCCAACGTCCTCATCAGCACGTATGGCGCCCCCGGCCTCACCGACTTCGGCATCGCCGGGCGGGGACGGCGTGCCGGCGAGTTCGAGCCGGAGAACACGGACGACGTCGGGGTCTCGGTGCCCTGGGCGCCACCGGAGGTGCTCTACGGCCAGAGCAACGGTGACGAGCGAGCTGACGTCTACTCGCTCTCCGCGACGCTTTGGCAGCTGCTCGTCGGCCGCTCGCCGTTCGAGGTGCCCGGTGGCGACAACGGTGCCTACGCCCTCATGCCGCGGATCCGCAGCGCGCCCGTGCCGTCGACCGGCCGACAGGACGTGCCCGACGGCCTCGAGCGGCTCCTCGCCCAGGCGATGGCGAAGGACCCCGCGCACCGCCCCGCCTCGGCGCTCGAGTTCGCCCGCGCCCTGCAGGCCGTCGAACAGCAGCAGCGCCTCGCCCGCACCCCGATCGTCGTGCTCGACGAGCAGGGCCACACGACCCTCGTGAGCCAGGCCTCGGGCCCCGGCGGCGCCGTCGCCGAGGACGAGGACCGCACCCGCATCAAGGCGCCGCAGACCGTCATCGCCCAACCCTCCCCGGACGAGGCGACGCGCCGTCGCGGTGACGCACCCGGCTTCCGTATGGCGCCTCCGCCGGCTCCGCCGTCCTCGCCCCCGCCCGCTGCGGCGGCGCTGCGCTCGGAGACGGCCACCGATCCCATCCTCGCGGGCCGGACCTCGCGGCTCGAGGCACCCGAGGAGACGACGGTCCGCCGCGCAGCCCGACCGGGCGGCCCGTCGGACGGCGACCTCGAGGATGCGCTCGCGCCGGGCAAGCCGGCGCCGCGCCGGTCCACGGCACCCGCCCTCATCTGGGGCCTGGCGGCAGGCGTCGTCGTCCTCCTCGGCCTCGTCGCCTTCCTGCTGCTCCGGCCGGACGGTGCCGCCGAGCAGCCGGCCGCCCAGCCCGACCCGGTGGGCACCGTGTCGATGCCCGGTGGCGACAGCGCGATCGGCGACGGCGTCTTCGACAAGCCGGTCCTCGAGGCAGACTCCGGCAAGGGGTCGGTCACGTTCCGCTGGTCCTACCCGTCGCCGCGTCAGGCCGACACGTTCCGCCTCTACGTCGGCGCGACGTCGAGCGACGCGGAGCGGGCCGAGCCGATCATCGTCAGGACCGCGACGCACACCATCAAGGCGAAGGCCGGCACGAAGCTGTGCGCGGTCGTCAAGGTCAACCGCAACGGACAGGGGTCGCCAGCATCTGAGCCGCGGTGCGAGACTTCGCAGTAGTGACAATCCACTCAAACAGCCCGTAATGCCGTGCGCCCACTGCTCGTGGGCGCCAGGGACAGTTCGTTTTACGCCAGGTGACAGGGGGCCTGACCGTGATCCACAGCAAGGTGACCGTGATGTTCTGCGGCGAGGAGTATGCCGTCTCGCCGCAGCAGGGGCTCACGATCGGCCGCTCTGGTGACGTCGAGATCGACGACAACCCCTACCTGCACCGCACCTTCCTCGTCGTCTCGCACGAGAACGGCTTCTGGTGGCTCTCCAACACCGGCTCGACGCTGACGGCGACGGTTGCCGACGACCAGGGCCTCTTCCAGGCCTGGCTCAACCCGGGGGCGCGGATCCCGCTCGCGATGCCCCACCTCGTCGTGTGGTTCACCGCCGGCCCGACGACCTATGACTTCGAGATCCACGTCGCCAGCCCCGCCTTCGCCAGCGTCTCGTCGGAGGCGACCCGAGACACGTTGCCTGACGACACCGGCGCCGCCACCGTCGGCCGGGTCAAGCTGACCCCCGACCAGAAGCTCCTCGTCGTTGCCCTCTGTGAGCCCTTCCTGCGGCGGCGCGAGGCCGGGACGAACCAGATCCCGTCCTCCGCGGCGGCGGCGGAGCGGCTCGGCTGGACCCTGACCCGCTTCAACCGCAAGCTCGACAACGTTTGCCAGAAGCTCGCCGACAACGGCACCCGAGGTCTGCACGGCGGGGTCGGCAAGCTCGCGACGAACCGCAAGGCCCGCCTCGTCGAGCACGCCCTGTCGACGAAGCTCGTCGTCGAGGACGACCTCGCCCTCCTCGACGCCCCGGCCGACACCGAGACCCCGACCGCCAACACCGCCGACCCGTCCACGACTGGGGCGGCCCGGTGAGTCCCACGCTCACGGGCGGCGCCCGCGGCAGCCGCGTCGGCATCGCCAGCACGCTCGTCCTCGCTCTGGTTGCGAGCCTGCTCGTCTGGTTCGCGAGCCGCTCGGAGGGCGAGGTCGTCCGCAAGGCCGACCTCAACGACGGCGGCATCTGGGTCACGAACAGCTCGCAGGCCCGCTTCGGCCGGATCAACCAGGCCGCCCAGCAGCTCGACGCCGGCGTCCTCTCCAACGGTTCGCCGGGCTCGGGACTCGACATCTTCCAGGACGGCGCGGCCGTCGTCGGCTACTCCAAGGCGAGCAACCAGATCAGCCCGATCAACCCGGCCGAGGCGACGCTCGCCGAGTCGCAGTCGATCGCCCTGCCCCGGGCCACTCCGGCGACGGGCAACCGGGTCTACACCGCGCCGCCGGTCGACCTCCGCGGCGGCACGATCGCGATGGTCGACCCCGACAAGGGCCAGGTGCGGGCCCAGCGCGTCGACA
>DASSTN010000086.1:0-9853 GCA_035707905.1 Intrasporangium sp. | reverse complement strand
CCGGTCACTTGTGAGGCGCCGAAGTCAGACCAGGCCGCCGCGTGGCAAGCGGCCCTTGCGTCCGCCTCGTCCGGCTCGACGTGCCGCAAGTGGTACCCCTCCAGGCTCGGAACCGGGCGCAGCTCGCGAAGGTCGAGCACGTGGTGGCGGAAGAACGGTGCAGCCGGCGACTCCGGAGCGAACCCGGCCGCCTCACACGCCGGCTCGGCAGGGTCACCTTCCATCAGCATGACCGACTGGATGGGGGCGTCGCTCCACTCCTCGAACCAGTCAAGGACCTCCTCGGCGACCTCGGGGCGGCCGGGGTCGACCTGCAGCTCCAGCCAGTCGTCGGCCTCGGCCCAACCGAAGCCCACGAGACGTCCGGCGTCGTCCTGCCACAGCGACATCGCCTCACCCTCCCTCGGGCGCAGCGTGTCAACCGGCGCGTAGTAGCGGCTCCAGGCCAACTGCCCCGGGTGGAACCGGCTCGCGGGCGACCAGAGACGTGAGCACATCTCCTGCATGGCTCGCAGGTCGGCCGGGCCGGCGAAGTCGTGGCGTCGCACAACCGGACAGGCTAGCCGCCGGGTCGAGCACGACCAGTGCACTGTCGATCGGGAATGGCGCACTGTCGATGGAGAATGGCGCACGGTTGATCGGGAATGCCGCACTGTCGATCGAGAATGGTGCACTGTCGATCGGGAAAGCCGCACTATCGATCGGGAATGCCGCACTATCGATCGGGAATGACGCACTGTCGATGGGGAGGGTTCGGCTCGCGCTGGGCGGGGGAGTGCGGCTCGCTAGAGTGCCGGGGTGACCATCGCGAGCGGTATCGGATCCTGGCCCGGCACGTCGATCCGGGACACCCTCGCCATCGTCCGCGAACTGCTCGACGGCCAGCTTCCCTACCTGCCCGAGCTGCCCGATCGTGGCCCGGGCGCCGACGTCATCGGTCGCACAGCGGGCCTCCTCGTCGAGCTGCCCGTCGACCTCCAGCCCGTCGGCTGGCGCCTCGTCGACCGACCGGGGCGCGACGCCAGCCGCACCGCGGCCCTCTGGCGTGAGGACCTCGACGAGCTGGCCGAGGCGTTCGACGGCTACGCGGGCCCCCTCAAGCTGCAAGTCGCCGGCCCTTGGACCCTCGCCGCCAGCATCTGGCTGCCCAGGGGCGAGCGCGCGGTCGTCGACGAGGGGGCGACCCAGGACCTGGCGGCCTCCCTCGCCGAGGGGGTGCGTGAGCACCTCGCCACGGTCCGGCGCCTCGTTCCCGGTGCCGAGCTGGTCCTCCAGGTCGACGAGCCGTCGCTGCCGGCAGTTCTCGAGGGGCGGCTGCCGACCGCGTCGGGCTTCGGGCGTCTCCCGGCCGTTGACGGGCAGCGGGCGCTGGCCTCCCTGCGCGCAGTTCTCGACGCCCACGACGGGCAGACCGTGGTCCACTGTTGCGCGGCGCGTCCGCCGCTGCCGCTGCTGCGCTCGGCGGAGCCGAGCGGCCTCAGCGTCGACGTGACGCTCCTCGGTCCGCGCGGGTGGGAGGGCCTGGCGGTGGCGGCGGAGAGCGGCATACGGCTCGTGGCGGGAGCCGTCCCCACGGACGGCTCGGTGACCCGGGCGCAGGACGTGGCGGACGCGCTCGTGGACCCCTGGCGGGGAGTGGGTATGCCGCTCAGTTCGCTCGCGGATGTCGTCGTGACCCCCACGTGCGGGCTGGCGGGACGGAGCCCCCAGACGGCACGCATGGTCCAGCGGGTGGCCGTGGAGGCCGCCGCGGAGCTCGCCGAGCGCTCCGCGGCCTAGCGCCTCAGAGCGCCGAGCCCTTCTGGTAGCTGGCCCAGCCGAGGTTCCAGTCGGAGTAGCCGTTGCCCATCGTCATCGGCTTGTTCGTGCCGGTCGTCTCGACGACGTCACCGATCTTGAAGTTCTGGTAGACCCAGCCGGCGTTCGTGTCGCTCATACCGGTGCAGCCGTGGCTGACGTTGGCATGTCCCTGCGAGGCGACCGACCAGGGGGCCGAGTGGAGGAACTCACCGGAGTGCGTCAGCTGGAGGGCGTACTTGACCGGCGTGTCCTCGTACCAGTTCTTGTCGCCCTTCTTGAAGCCGATCGTCTCGGCCTTCATGACGATGTTGGTGACCTTGGCCATGATGACCTTGACTCCCGAACGGGTCTCCAGTCCGGGACGGCCACCGGTGACCGGGATCGTCTTGACCTTCTGGCCGCTGATGTAGACGTCCATCATGTCGGTCTTGAGGTTGACCTTGGCGACGACGGCGCGGCCCACCGTGAAGTCGGAGGTGCGCGTCCACTGGCCGTAACGGCCGTTCCCCGCGGGGACGCCGTTGAGGTTGGCCTCGACATGGACCTTCGTGCCCGGCTGCCAGTAGCTCTTGGGCCGCCAGTGGGCCTCACGGTCCGAGAGCCAGTACCAAGAGCCGGCCTGGGCGGGCGTCGAGGTGACCTTCATGTGCTTCTCGAAGGTGGCCCGGTCCTTCACGGGGAGGTCGAAGGTGACGATGACGGGCATGCCGATGCCGACGACCTGGCCGTCAGCGGGGGTGACCGTCACGGCGATCTGGTCGTCGAGGGTGAGGTCCTGCGTCGTGAAGGTCTGCTCGCGGGTCGTCTTCTCACCGGCCTCGTCGGTCGCCTTCATGGTGAGGGTGTAGGTCACACCCGGCTCGAGCAGGTCCTTGGCGGTCCAGACGCCGGACTCGAGCCAGCCGTCGGCGGAGACGACGTTGCCCTTCTTGCTCTTGTAGCTCAGGGAGACCGCGGTGAGCTCGCCGTGCTCGGTGCGTGCGGTGACGCGGGTGTCGACCGGGACGGCCGTGGCCGCGTCCTTGGGGTCGGTGACCCAGTTGATCGGTTGCGTCGTGGGGGTCGGCGTGCTTGTCGTCGACGGTGCCGAGGTGCCGGAGCGGGTCGCCGAGGCGCTGTTCTGGGCATTGGCCGTCGCATTGCAGGCCGACAGGCCGAGCATGGCGACGATGGCCAGCCCTGCCGCCACGGACTTCGACCGATTGCTCAGCTGCACGCGCACCCCTCGAGATCTGGCCACCTGCACCTGCGCACAGCAACGGCCCACTACCACAAGCTCAACAGCAAGTGTCGCCGATGGCGGCCGGATCGCCAAAATGGACGGCGCGCCGCGGAAATGGGCCGGGTGAGGGTGAAGGCGAGGCAGGAGCGAAGGGTCAGGTCTCCGCGGGGGCGTGCACCTCCCGCCGGAGGATCTTGCCGGTCGGGCCTTTGGGCAGCTCGTCGAGGAACCAGACTTGGCGGGGGTACTTGTACGCCGCGAGCCGGTCCTTGACGTAGCGCTTCAGCTCGTCGGCGGTGACCTCCGAACCCGGCCGCACGGCGACGGCCGCCCCGATCTCCTCCCCGAGGGTTGCATCGGGAATGCCGACGACGGCCGCCTCGGTCACGTCCGGGTGCGTGTACAGCACCTCCTCGACCTCGCGCGGATAGACGTTGAGGCCGCCGCGGATGATCATGTCCTTCTTGCGGTCGACGATCGTGTAGTAGCCGTCCTCGTCGACCGTCGCGAGGTCGCCGGTGCGGAACCAGCCGTCGGGGATCGCCTCGGCCGTCGCCTGGGGCCGGTTCCAGTAGCCCTTCATGACGTTCTCGCCGCGGATCGCGATCTCGCCGATCTGCCCCGGCCCTACCTCGTTGCCCTCGAGGTCGACCAGACGCAGCTGGCAACCCGGGATCGCGCGGCCGATGGTCCCCGGCTTGGACGGGCGGTCGAGCATGTTGAAGGAGGCGACCGGCGAGGTCTCGGACAGGCCGTAGCCCTCGAGGACCCGGCAGCGGAACTTCTCCTCGAACTTGCGCAGGACCTCGACCGGCATCGCGGACCCGCCGGACACACAGGTGCGCAGGCTCGAGGTGTCGGCCGAGTCGGCGCTCGGGTGGTTGAGCATGCCGGCGTACATGGTCGGGACGCCCTCGAAGATCGTGACGTGGTCGCGCGCGATGACCTCGAGGGCCGCGCCGGCGTCGAAGCGCGGGATGAGCGTGAGGGTGGCGCCCGTGAGCATCGCGGCGTCGAGCGCGCAGGTCAGCCCGAAGACGTGGAAGAGCGGCAGGCAGCCCATGATGACGTCGTCCTCGACGATCCGGATGATGTCGAAGGCCGAACGTTCGGCGTTGCGCCGCAGGTTGAAGTGGGTGAGCTCGGCGCCCTTGGGCTTGCCCGTCGTGCCGGACGTGTAGAGGATCACGGCGGTGTCGTCGTCGGCCCGGTCCTCGGGCCCGTCCAGTGGCGCCGCCTCGTCGAGCTGGCCCTCGGCGGGCCCGGCGGGACCGCAGACCACGACCCGGGTGCCGGTCTGCGCGGCCGCCTTCTGCGCCTCCTCGGCGAAGTCGGGCCAGACGAACGCGAGCTTCGCGCCGGAGTCCTCGAAGAAGTACTCGATCTCGCCTGCCTTGAGCAGGGGGTTGAGCGGTACGACCACGGCGCCGGCCATGAGCGAGCCGTAGAAGGCGACGGGGTAGGCCGGCACATTGGGCAGGATGAGCGCCACGCGGTCGCCGGTGCCGACGCCGGCGGCTCGCACCTGGCCTGCGAGGTGGGCCGCGGCAGCCCGCAGCTGCCCCCAGCTCGTCGTGGCTGCGCCCAGGGTGATGGCCGCCTTGTCGGGCAGGCGGTCTGCCGTGTCTGAGAGGCAGGCGGCGAGGTTGGTCATGGCACGCTCCTTGACGTCGGTGTCTGCTGCGATGTTACCGACGGGTCGGCTGGCAGGATGAGCGGGTGAGCCACACCGAGCCGAGCGCCGACCCGACCGTGGACGTCGTCCCCTCCGAGGTCCACCGGGAGTGGACCGACCTCGCCGAGCAGGCCCGGGCGGCGCAGTTCGCCTACTACGTCAGGGACGCTCCCACGATCAGCGACGCGGCCTACGACCAGATCATGCGTCGCCTCAGCGCCCTCGAGGACGAGTGGCCGTCGCTGCGCACGCCCGACAGCCCGACCCAGCAGGTCGGTGGGACGGCGTTCGCCACCGGGTTCGAGCCGGTGGACCATCTGGAGCGGATGCTGAGCCTGGACAACGTCTTCTCCTTCGAGGAGCTGCGCGCCTGGTCCGAGCGCGTGGAGCGCGAGGTCGGAGACGGCTCCCACTTCCTGACCGAGCTCAAGATCGACGGCCTCGCGGTCAACCTGCTCTACGAGCGGGGTCGGCTGACGCGGGCGCTGACCCGCGGGGACGGCCGCACCGGGGAGGACGTCACGAACAATGTGAGGGCGGTGAGCGGCATACCGTCCCGGCTGAAGGGGCCGTCCGTGCCCGAGCTCGTCGAGATCCGCGGCGAGGTGTTCTTCCCGACCGCGGCCTTCGCCGACCTCAACGCCGGCCTCGTCGAGGCGGGCAAGGCGCCCTTCGCCAACCCCCGCAACGCCGCCGCCGGGTCCCTGCGGCAGAAGGACCCGCGCGTCACCGCGAGCCGGCCGCTGCGGATGCTCGTGCACGGCATCGGGGCCCGGCGGGGCTTCGAGATCGTCCGGCAGAGCGAGGCCTACGAGGCGCTGCATGCCTGGGGCCTGCCGACCTCGGATGAGTACCGGGTCGTGGAGGACATCGCGGCGGTCGAGGAGTACATCACCTACCACGGCGAGCACCGGCACGACCGGCCCTTCGACATCGACGGCGTCGTGGTCAAGGTCGACGAGATCGCGCTCCAGCGGCAGCTCGGCGCGACGTCGCGCGCGCCCCGCTGGGCGACGGCCTTCAAGTACCCGCCCGAGGAGGTCAACACCAAGCTGCTCGACATCCGCGTCAACGTCGGCCGGACGGGGCGGGTCACCCCCTACGGCGTGATGGAGCCGGTCGTCGTGGCCGGCTCCACCGTCGAGCAGGCCACCCTCCACAACGCCTACGAGGTCGAGCGCAAGGGCGTGCTCATCGGCGACACCGTCGTGCTGCGCAAGGCCGGGGACGTCATCCCCGAGATCGTCGGGCCGGTCGTCGACCTGCGCGACGGGACCGAGCGGCCCTTCGTCATGCCGACCGTGTGCCCCTCCTGCGGCACCCCGCTGGCCCCCGAGAAGGAGGGCGACAAGGACATCCGGTGCCCCAACTCCCGGTCCTGCCCGAGCCAGCTGCGCGAGCGGCTCTTCGGGCTCGCCTCGCGCAGCGCGCTCGACATCGAGGCGCTGGGCTGGGAGGGCTCGATCGCGCTGCTCGAGTCGGGGGTCATCCAGGACGAGGGCGACCTGTTCCCGCCGTCGCCGGGCAGCCCGCGGGCGGGGGAGTACGGCCTGACCCGCGAGCGGCTCTCGCGGGTCGGCCTCTACACGCGCGCTGCGAAGAAGTCCGACCCCGAGGACCACGTCGTCGACGGGCGGGTGCTCTCCGCGAACGGCGAGCGGCTGCTGGCCGAGCTCGAGAAGGCGAAGTCCCAACCGCTCTGGCGGGTGCTCGTGGCCCTCTCCATCCGGCACGTCGGCCCGACGGCCGCACGGGCACTGGCGAGCCACTTCGGCTCCATGGACGCGATCCGCGCCGCAACGACCGACGAGCTGGCGCACGCCGAGGGCGTCGGCGGCGTCATCGCCGAGTCGGTCTCGCAGTGGTTCAGCGTGGACTGGCACGACGCGATCCTCGAGCGGTGGGCCGTCGCCGGCGTCCGCATGGCCGACGAGCGGGACGAGTCGACCCCGCGCACCCTCGAGGGCAAGACGGTCGTCGTGACGGGGTCGCTCGTGGGCTTCTCCCGTGACGAGACCAAGGAGGCCATCATCAGCCGCGGCGGCAAGGCGGCCGGCTCGGTGTCGAAGAAGACCGACTGGGTCGTCGTCGGCGCCAACGCCGGGTCCAAGGCCGCCAAGGCAGAGGAGCTCGGCCTGCCGGTCCTGGACGAGGCGCAGTTCGTCCGGCTCCTCGAGACGGGGTCGCCCGACTGACCCTGGCCGGGCGATGTGGTGTCGCCCCATACCCAGGGGCGAGGTGTGTGCCGACTCACCGTGCCCCGCGTCTCATGCCCTCCTAGGCTGTGGCGAAGTCGACCGAACCCGGTCGCCGTCACGATCGCACGAGGAGGTGCAGGTGAGCGCGCCAGCGGCCCTGCTCGAGACGCACGACCTGACCCGGGACTTCCGCGGTTTCACCGCCGTCTCGAAGGTCAACCTCAGCGTCGCCGAGGGCACGGTCCACGCGCTCGTCGGGCCCAACGGGGCGGGCAAGACGACCCTGTTCAACCTGCTGACCGGCTTCCTGCGGCCGTCCTCCGGCCAGATCCTCTTCGACGGGCGGGACATCAGCGGCCTGCCACCGGAGAAGATCGCCCACCTCGGTGTCGCCCGTTCCTTCCAGATCACGAGCCTGTTCGACCAGCTCTCCCTGCGTGAGCACCTCGAGCTCGCCCTCGCCAGCCCCACGGGCCTGACGACCAGGTTCTGGCAGTCGGTGAAGCGCTTCGGCCGCTTCCGGGACCGCTCCATGGAGCTGCTCGACCAGGTCGGCCTCGCCGACCGCGCGACGGTGCCGGCGGGCTCCCTCGCCTACGGCCAGAAGCGCGCGCTCGAGCTCGCCATCGCGATGGCCCTCGACCCCAAGCTGCTGCTCCTCGACGAGCCCACCGCCGGCATGGGCATCGAGGACGTCGACCGGACGATCGCCCTCGTCAAGCAGATCGCGGCCGGCCGCACGGTCGTCTTCGTCGACCACAACATGCACGTCGTCGGGTCGCTCGCCGACCGGGTCACCGTGCTGCAGGCCGGTCAGATCCTCGCCGAGGGTCCCTACGAGGAGGTCCGGGCCGATCCGCGCGTCGTCACCGCCTACCTGGGGGAGTCCCATGCCTGAGTCCGCCGAGGTCGCCCCCGAGAGCGTCCGCCCGGCCTCCGACCGCCGCCCGCTCCTCGATGTCGTCGGCGTCTCCGCCTGGTACGGCGAGGCCCGCGTGCTCACCGACGTGAGCCTCGACGTGGCCCCCGGCGAGGTCGTCACGCTCGTCGGCCGCAACGGGGCCGGCAAGACGACCCTGCTGCGCTCCGTCATGGGGCTGCACAAGCAGGCCCAGGGCTCCATCACCTTCGAGGGGCTCGAGGTGACCAAGCGGTCCGCCGACGCCCGGGCCCGGCTCGGCATGGGCTGGGTTCCCGACGACCGCGGCATCTACGCCACGCTCTCGGTGGAGGAGAACCTCCTCCTGCCCCCGGTCGTCCACGACGCGGCCTGGCCGATCGAGCGGGTCTACGAACACTTCCCGGTGCTCCACGAGCGCCGTGACTTCCCGGGCACGAAGCTGTCCGGTGGCGAGCAGCAGATGCTCGCCATGGCTCGCGTCCTGCGGATGGGCGCCCGGCTGCTGCTGCTCGACGAGCCGAGCGAGGGACTCGCGCCGGTCATCGTCCAGCGGATCGGCGAGATCATCCGCGAGATCAAGAGCCAGGGGGTTGGCGTCCTGCTCGTCGAGCAGAACGTCAAGTTCGCCTCGACCGTGGCGGACCGGCATTACCTGCTGGCGCAGGGAAGGGTCGTCGAGCACCTCGACAACGAGGAGTTCCAAGCCCGCGAGAGCGAGTTGCTCACCTACCTCGGCATGTGACGCCGGGACCAACCATCACCACCACACCCCAGGGAGGGGACATGCGCAGCAGGACATTCACGGCGCCTCTCGCCATCGCCGCCACGGCGTCACTCGCGCTCGCCGCGTGCGGCAGCGCCGGAGGCCCGCAGAGTGGCGGAGACAGCAAGCTGAGCGACGGCAAGGTCGTCATCGGCCTGCTCAACGACCAGTCCGGTGTCTACAAGGACCTGTCCGGTCCCAACTCTGCTGTTGCCATCCAGATGGCGATCGACGACTACAAGGCCAAGTACGGCGACAAGGCGGTCGCCAAGGACGTCGAGGTCGTCCAGGCGGACCACCAGAACAAGGCGGACGTCGCGAACTCCAAGGCGCAGGAGATGTACGACAGGCAGAAGGCCGACGTCATCCTCGACGTGCCGAACTCCGCGGCCGCCCTCGCCGTCGCGAACCAGGCGAAGACCAAGAAGAAGGTCTACATCAACATCGGCGCCGGCTCGACCGCCCTCACCGGCGCCCAGTGCAACAAGTACACCTTCCACTGGGCCTACGACACCGCCATGCTCGCCAAGGGCACCGCCGGCACGATCACCAAGGAGGGCGGCAAGACGTGGAACATCGTCTACCCGGACTACGCGTTCGGGCAGGACATGAACAAGTCGTTCACCAAGGAGGTCGAGGCGGCGGGCGGCTCCGTCGGTGAGTCGATTCCCGCGCCGTTCCCGAACGACAACTTCGCGACCTTCATCACGAAGGCAGGTCAGGGCAACCCCGACGTCATCGGCACGATGAACGCCGGTGGCGACCTCATCAACTTCGTCAAGCAGTTCAACCAGAGCCCCGTCAAGGGCAAGGCGAAGCTCGCGGTCGGCCTGATGTTCATCACCGACATCCACTCGCTCGGTGTCGACCAGTTCGCGGGCACGCAGTTCACCGACGCCTGGTACTGGAACTTCGACGACACGAACCGCAAGTGGGCCGACCGGTTCAAGGAGAAGACGAACACCCGTCCCTCCTTCGCGCACGCCGCGAACTACTCCGCCGCCCTCAACTATCTCGAGGCGGTCCAGGAGGCAGGCACCGACGATGCGGACAAGGTCGTCGCCAAGCTCGAGGGCAAGAAGATCAACGACGTCTTCCTGCGCAACGGTGAGGTCCGGAAGGCGGACCACAACGTCATCCACGACGCGTACCTGGCCGAGGTCAAGACCAAGGGCGAGGTCACGGAGGACTGGGACTACGAGAAGATCGTCAAGACCATTCCCGCCGCGGACGCCTACGGTGACGCGAACCCGGCCTGCAAGCTGAGCTGAACCCAATGGTCCCGGGCGTGGTG
>DASSTN010000085.1:0-7227 GCA_035707905.1 Intrasporangium sp. | reverse complement strand
GCCAGGGACGCGTCGCGCAGCCCGCGGGCCAGGAGGTCCCGGTCCCACCGGGAGCGGTCCACCTCGTCGAGCGCCAGGGCCGTGCCGCTGTCGTCGACGCGGCCGGGGCGCCGTGCCAGGGCCAGCAGGATCACGGCGCGGAGCCCGCGGACCTCCGGGTCGTCCGGCCGGGTCGTCACGAGGGCGTCGGCGATGGAGAGGGCCTGCCGGGCGGTGTCCGCGAGCGCGTCCGCCGGGTCGAGGACGGTGCGGTGCGCGACGGTGAACATCCCTGCGACACAGGCCAGTACGACCGCGACGCGCCGCTCACGCTCCTCCGGGGCGGGGACTCGGAAATCCCCGCGCGCCTCGCGCAGCGTCTTCTTGGCCCGGGTCAGCCGGGCCGCCGCGGCGGTGTCCTGGATGCCGAGGTGTGTGGCGATCTCGGGGATCGTCAGGCCGCAGACGACGCGCAGCGCGAGCACGATCTGGCTCGTCTGGCTCAGCTCCTCGTCGCAGGCGACATAGAGCAGGGCGAGCCGGTCGTCGAGGCCGGCGCTCGCGGCAAGCGGGTCGTCCGGGTCGTGCGTCATGGCGGTCTCGTCCACGTCGGGCTCGGCGAGCTGAGGGGTCAGCCGCGCGAGGGTCGCCCGACGGCGCTGCTCGTCGAGCCAGGCTCGCTTGCCGACGGTCGTGCACCAGGCGGCCAGCGAGTCGATGGGCCCGGGGTGGGCGGCGGCGCGCGCGAGGGACTCAGCGGCATACTCCTCCGCCTCGTCGAGGCTGCCGGTCAGGGCGGCCAGGGCGCGGACGATGCGCGGCCACGCGTCCGCGAACTCCTCCGGGGTCGGCCGCATGCGGTCATTCTCGCGGCGGCCGACCCGCGGCGTCAGTGGGGCGATGTCACATCCCGGTCGGGAAGACCTTGCGCCACTCGATGTGGCCCTTCGTCGGGACGAGCGCCGCGACCCGCTTGGCGAGGTCCGGGTCCTCGGTCTCGACCATGTAGAAGCCCGTGATGACCTCGGACGAGTCGGTGAACGGGCCGTCGGTCCAGACCGCGTCCTCGACCTGACGCTCGCCCTGGCCGGGGGCCACGGTGCCACCGAATCTGGAGTTGTTGAGCGCGGCGCCGCCGACGATCCGGGCGCCGAGCTCCGCGACCGCCTTGGCGAAGGCTGCGTGCTCCGCGAAGGCAGGCTCGGGCCCGCCGGCCTCCGGGATGTAGGCCTCCGGGTCCCAGTCAGGCTCGTGGATGAGGTAGACGTACGTGTCGGCCATGGTCGGCTCCTTCGGGTGGGTCAGCGTGACGGCTCTCGTCACGTCGTACTGACGAACGAGCGCCGACGGAATCGACATCGCGGCTTCGCCGGTTCGAGGTATGTCCCCAGTCAGTGGTGTCCGCGGATCACCTCGAACCGGGGTTACTTCGCCGTGAGGACGTCCGCGAGGTCGTACTTCACCGGCTCGTCGAGCTGGGCGAAGGTGCAGGACTTCGGGTCGCGGTCGGGGCGCCAGCGGACGAACTGGGCCGTGTGCCGGAAGCGGGTGCCCTCCATGTGGTCGTAGCGGACCTCGACGACGAGCTCGGGTCTGAGGGGGATGAAGGACAAGTCCTTCTGGTTGTTCCACCGGCTGAACTCGGAGGACCGTGGGGTCCGGACCCCCTCCTCGGGCTTGGCCCAGTTCCACGGGTGGTCGTCCCACTCGGAGACGAGCGGCTGCAGCTCCTGGAAGAGCTCGCGGCGGCGGGCCATCGGGAACGCGCCGATGACGCCGACACTCGCCAGGCTGCCGTCGTCGCCGTAGAGACCGAGCAGGAGCGAGCCGATCGCCTCCGGGTCGCTCTTGTGGGTCCGGTAGCCGGCCACGACGCAGTCGGCGGTCCGCTCGTGCTTGATCTTGAACATCGTCCGCTTGTCCGGCTCGTACCGGCCCTCGACCGGCTTGGCGATGACCCCGTCGAGGCCGGCCCCCTCGAACTGCTCGAACCACTCCTTCGCGGTGGCCCGGTCGGCCGTGGCCGGCGTGAGGTGGATCGGTGCCTGCGCGTCGGCGAGGGCGCGCTCGAGCGCCGCCCGGCGCTCCCGGAACGGTCGGTCGAGGTAGGACTCGCCGTCGAGTGCGAGCAGGTCGAACGCGACGAAGCTCGCGGGGGTCTCGGTCGAGAGCTTGCGGACCCGGGAGGCCGCCGGGTGGATGCGCTGCTGGAGCATGTCGAAGTCGAGCCGGTCGCGGTCCTCGGGCCGGACCAGGACGATCTCGCCATCGATGACCGCTCGGTCGGGGAAGCTCGCCTTGACCGCCTCGACGATCTCCGGGAAGTAGCGGGTCATCGGCTTCTCGTTGCGGCTGCCGATCTCGACCTCGTCCCCCGAGCGGAAGATGATCGAGCGGAAGCCGTCCCACTTCGGCTCGTAGAGGACCTCGCCCTTGACCGCGCCGAAGTCCTTGACGGACTTGGCCAGCATCGGCGGCACCGGCGGCGGCACCGGACCCCACACCTTGCGGAGGTCGGCGTCGCGCTCGGCCTTGGGTGCCATGTACTCATGGTCGGCCTTGTCGCTCCGCCGCTTGCTCGGCTGGACGCGCGGCGGCTCGCCGGGCATCTTCGGGTAGTCGGGCGGGAAGTTGAGCTCGCCGAGACCCCGCTCGTGGACGTCCTTGTCCCACAGCGCAATTGCCGCCTTGACGTCGCCGACTGCCTCATCCATGCCGGCCCACGGGTTGCCGCGGTCCGCAACGATGGCGGGCACCGTGCGCAGGGTCAGGGCCGTGGGGTCGACCTCCCGCAGCTCCTCCCAGGTGACCGGCGTGGACACGGGTGCGCCGCGAAGTGGACGGGGCGACCACGCCGAGGCGATCGTCCGGTCGCGGCTCGCCTGGTTGAAGTCGACGAAGACCCGCTCGCCGCGCTCCTCCTTCCACCACGAGGTGGTGACCAGGTCGGGCAGGCGCCGCTCGAGCTCGCGCGCGATGCCGATGACGCCGTGCCGGACGTCGAGGAACTCGTGGGTCGGCGCGATCCGGGCGTAGACGTGGACGCCGCGGTTGCCGCTCGTCTTGGCCCATGCGGTCAGGCCGATCTCCGCCATGACCTCCCGCAGGGCGAAGGCAGCCTCCACGGCATCGGCGAAGCCGCGGCCGGGTTGCGGGTCGAGGTCGATCCGCAGCTCGTCGGGCTTGTCGACGTCGGCGGTGCGCACCGGCCACGGGTGGAAGGTGATGGTGTTCATCTGCACCGCCCAGACCGCCGTGGCGATCTCGTCGATGACGAGCTGCGGGTGGCGTCGCCCGGACGGGTAGGTCACGTTGACGGTGCGCGAGTAGTCCGGCACCCCCTTGGGCGGGTTCTTCGAGAAGAACTCCTCACCCTCGATGCCCTCGGGGAAGCGCTGGAGGGTGACCGGACGGTCGCCGAGCGCGATGAGGAGCGGGTCGGCCACCGCGACAACGTAGTTGGCGAGGTCGAGCTTCGTGACCGGCTGTCTGTCGGCCATGCCGTCACCAGGCCACAACACCCGCTCCGGACTGGAGACACGCACCTCGCGTGGCCCGTCGGGACCCGGGACCTCGAGCACGGCGGCTTTGTCGCTCACCTCGCCGATCGTAGGCGCAACCACCGACCGCAGCCCATCGATGAGTGCACTGTCGATCGGGATTCGTGCACTGTCGATGGGGATTGCTGCACTGTCGATCAGTCGGCGGTGGGGGTGCGGCGCATCGTCTCGATCGTGAAGGTCGCGAGGCGGTCGGGGTCGGCGACGAGGTCGATCGCCGTGATCTGCCCGGTCGTCTCGTCGAGCGTGAAGAGGAAGGCGACCTTCGGCACACCGTGCAGCGACCACACGGCGGCCGGGGCCCCGTCGACCAGGACGCGCCGGGCAGCCCTGGCCTTGCCGCAGAAGAAGTCGGCCACCTCGGTGCCGCCGCCGACGAGGGCAGGTGAACCCATGGCGGCCGCGGCCGTGTCGGACCGCAGCACCGCCTGCGGGTGCAGCAGCTCGACGAGGCGCCCGAGGTCACCCCCCTGTGCCGCGTCGAGGAAGGCGGTCACGACCTCGCGGTGCACCGGGTCGGAGGCTGACGGCCCGGACGGGTCACCGCCGTGCACCTTCCGACGCGCCCGCGAGGCGAGCTGCCGGGCCGCGGCCGGAGACGTGTCGAGCACTCCGGCAATCTCGTCGAACGGCATGCCGAACAGGTCGTGCAGCACGAAGGCCAACCGCTCCGACGGCCCGAGGCTCTCGAGCACGACGAGCAGCGCGACGCTGACCGAGTCGGCCAGCTCCGCGCGGGCCTCCGGGTCGGCGGTCGGGTCAGCCGGCCTTCCCCCTCGGCCCGCGCCCGCCACGCCGGCCCCGACACCGGAAAGGGACTCGACGAGCGCCTCCCCGTCCGGCTCCTCTCGCCGGGCCGCGCGGCTCCGCAGCAGGTCGAGGCTCACCCGGGAGACGACCGTCGTGAGCCAGGCACGGAGGTTGTCGATCGAGCTGCGGTCGGTGCGCTCGAGCCGGAACCACGCCTCCTGCACCGCGTCCTCGGCGTCCTCGTGCGAGCCGAGCAGGCGGAAGGCGACCCCGGCGAGGTGCTGCCGGTTCTCCTCGAACTCCTCGGCCAGGGCTGGCATCGCGTTCATCTCGGGCTCCTGTCACATCCGCTGTTTGCGATCCGTCATGGAGTGTGACGAGCCAGAACGGCCCGTTGTGACAACCACACGAGACAACGATTCCAAGGAGCGAGCATGTCCACCACCCCGGCCGTCACGACGAAGGGCCTCTTCAGCATCATCTACGGCACTTCGGAGCTCGAGCCCACCAAGTCCGCCCTCACGGCCCTGCTCGGCACCCCGCCCCACGACTCCGCCTACTACGTCGGCTGGGAGTCGAGCGGCGTCCAGATCGGCCTCGACCCGCACGGCGCGGCGAAGGGTGCGACCGGGCCCGTGCCCTACTGGGCCGTCGACGACCTCGAGGCCGCCCTCATGTCGCTCAAGGACGCGGGCGCGACCGTCCTGCAGGAGCCCACCGACGTCGGCAACGGCATGCAGGTCGCCCTCGTGCGCGCCGGCGAGGGCAGCCTCATCGGCCTCACCTCGAGCTGACCCGTTTCGTATGCCGCTCACCTTCGCCCGCGTGGACCCAGCGGTCCGCGCGGGGCGGGCTGAGCGGCATACCGCTGTCGTCGCTCAGCCGTCGGGCTCGTGCGCGGTGATGATGTCGTGCTCGGCGGCCCAGGCGCCGATGTCGCGACGTTCGATCGCCGCGGCCATGAGGTCGGGGAACTGGTCGGGCGTGCACGCGAAGGCAGGCACGCCGACGGCGGCGAGCGCGGCGGCGTGGCCGGAGTCGAAGCTCGGCCGACCGGAGTCGCTGAGGGCGAGCAGGGCGACCATCGTGGCGCCCGACCCGACGATTGCCGAGGCGCGGCGCACCATCTCCTCGGCGATGCCGCCCTCGTAGAGGTCGCTGATGAGGACGAGGACGGTCTCGTTCGGCTGGGTGATGAGGCCCTGGCAGTACGCGAGCGCCCGGTTGATGTCGGTGCCGCCGCCCAGCTGGATCCCGAAGAGGATGTCGACCGGGTCGTCGAGCTCGTCGGTGAGGTCGACCACCGACGTGTCGAACACCACGAGTCGCGTCTCCACGGACTTGAGTGATGCGAGGACGGCTCCGAAGACGCTCGAGTAGACGATCGACTCGGCCATCGAGCCGGACTGGTCGATGCAGAGGATGATGGTCCGCTCGACCCGGCGGGCACGCCGCGCGTAGCCGACGAGCCGCTCGGGCACGACGGTGCGGTACTCCGGCTGGTAGTGCTTGAGGTTCGCCGCGACGGTGCGGTTCCAGTCGATGTCGGAGTGGCGCGGACGTCGGGTCCGGGCGGCCCGGTTGAGCGCGCCGGTGACGGCCTGGACCGTCTGCGACCGCAGGCGATCCTCCAGCTCGTCCGTCACCGTCTTGACCACCGCTCGGGCGGTGGCTCGGGAGCGCTCGGGGATGACGCGGCCGAGGCCCACGAGGGTCGTCACGAGGTTGATGTCGGGCTGGACCGCCTCCATGAGCTCGGGCTCGAGCAGCAGCTGGGTCAGGCCGAGGCGTTCCATCGCGTCGGCCTGCATGACCTGCACGACCGAGGACGGGAAGTAGCCGCGGATGTCGCCGAGCCAGCGGGCCACCCGCGGCGCGGACGACTGCAGGCCACCGCGACGCTGTGCGTCGTAGAGCTCGCGGAGCGCCTCGTCGCGCTTGAGGTCGTCGCCGACGAGCGTGGCGGCCTCGCCGATGCCGTCCGCCTGTTCACCGCCGAGCACGAGCCGCCAGCGGGTGAGCCGGTCGCGCTCTGGGGGCGAGACGGAAGGCCCGGGGTCGGTCTCGGGCCCTCCCGAGTCGGTGCGCCGTGCAGGGGAGCCGGTGTCGTGGGGTCGCTCGGTCATGACGCCGCTCCGAGTCCGAGGAGGTCCGCGACGGCGGCGATGGCCGGCCGGGCGCGGTCGAGGTCGACGTCATCGGCGGCCGTAGTGGCAGCCGGGCGCCGGGCGGCCTGTCCGCCGACCTCCCGGAGGTGCTGGCCCAGCTGACGTCGCTCGGCCGGCTGGTACTGCGAGAAGGTGCGGCGCACGAGGGGGAGCAGGTCCTCGAAGACCTCCTCAGGGACGCCCGTCAGCCACTCGTCGATGATCCCGAGCAGGTCGTCGTCGTGCAGGAGCAGCAGGGCCTCGCCAGTGAGGAACCCGTCCAGCCAAGCCGCGGCGGCCGGGCCGCTCGCCGCCCGGGACAGGTGCCGGGAGAGCCGGTCTGCGGCGGTGGCCCGGTCGATCGCGCCGACGTCGAGGAGCAGGCGGTTCGCACGTCCGGCCACGTCGCCGTGGATGGCGCCGTCCTCGGCGACCGCCCCCAGGGCCCGAAGCCAGGGGGTGTGCAGCTCGGCCTCGTCGAGGAGTGCGATGCCGCGCTGCGCGGCCTCGATCGCCTCGCGCATCGCCGCGGCCGCGTCGTCGTCGAGGCTGGCACAGGCGGCCCGGAGGCCGACCGAGGCGCGCACGACGACGGTGCGCAGGACGTGCGCTACGTCGTGCACGTCGACACCCCGGACGTTGCCGTAGCGGCAGGTGCGGGCGAGCGGCTCGACCGTCGTCAGGAGAGCGAGGGTGTCGTGCTGGCGGGCCGTGCGCTCGGCGAGCGTCCCGACGACCCGGCGCAGGGCGCCCGGCAGGTCGGCGAGGAGGCACTGCTCGATCAGCCGGCC
>DASSTN010000084.1:0-23061 GCA_035707905.1 Intrasporangium sp. | reverse complement strand
CTCGGACCGGCTTCTGGGTGACCGGCGTGTCGATCTTCCTGCTCTGGAACCTCATGACCCTCGTCGGCGCGCTCGTCGGCAACGCGCTCGGCGACCCGAAGCAGTGGGGCCTGGACGCGGCGGCCTGCGCCGCCTTCACCGCGCTTCTCTGGCCGCGGCTCAAGAGCAGGGACGCGGTCGGGATCGCCGTCGTCGCGGCCGTCGTCTCGATGGCGCTCTCCCCCGCTCTCCCGGCGGGCCTGCCCGTCGTCGTGGCCGCGGCCGCCGCGCTGCTCGCCTGGCGCGCACCCGACCGGACGTCGGCCGAGGAGGCACAGTCATGACGATGTGGGTCGCCGTCCTCGTCGCTGCGGCCGTGGCCTACGCGCTCAAGCTCGTGGGACACCTCGTCCCGGCGAAGTTCCTCGAGGAGCCGCACACGAAGCGCGTCACGGCGGCGCTGCCCATCGCACTGCTGGCCGCCCTCGTGGCGACCCAGACCTTCACGGCGGGGGGCGGCGCCCTCGTGCTCGACGCTCGGGCAGCGGCCGTCGGCGTGGCGGTCATCGCCCTGCTGCTGCGGGCTCCCTTCATCGTCGTGGTCGTCCTCGGAGCGCTCACCGCGGCCCTGCTCCGGCTGGCCGGCTGGACCTGACGGGCCGGCCTCCCAGTGGCATGAGGAGAGCGCCCCTCGAGACGGAAGGGCGCTCTCGTGGACTCAGTGGCTGCAGTCGGGGCAGCTGCAGTCCTGGCAGGTGCAGTTGGCGCACGTGCAGCCGGGCGGGCAGTTGGCGCACGAGCACTGGCCTGCTGCCGCGGGAGGGGTGGGCTGCTCATCATGCTGCATGACGGCTCCTTCGTCGCTTGGTTCGGTCCCTTCGGCCTACCCCGGGCAGGCCTCCGGAAAACGGTCGTCAGGACAGCGCCGGCGGCAGCTCCGAGCTCGGGGCCGTGGGCCACGTCTCGGGTGCACGGCCGAGCCGGCCGAGCTCCTCGACCTGCAGGCGACACCAGACGGAGATGTCGCGGCCCTCGCGCAGCTGGGCCACGAAGGCCGCCCAGTCGACCCACTCGAAGCCGGCCACCTCGTCGGGGTCGGGCGTCGGGTCGGTGTCGGCTCTCCCGACGAGCACCGGGCACATCTCCCACTCGACGACGCCGTCCATCTCGGCCCGGTAGGCGAAGCGGGGCAGGACCAGCCGCAGGTCGCGTACCTCGAGCCCGAGCTCGTCAGCCGCCCGTCGCCGCACCGCGCCGTCCAGCCGCTCGCCCGGCGCGGGATGGCCGCACACCGAGTTGCTCCACACCCCCGGGAACGTTGCCTTGTCCAGGGCACGCTGGGTCAGGAGCAGGCGGCCGTCGGCGTCGAAGAGGTATGCCGAGAACGCGAGATGCAGCGGGGTCCGGGCGTGGTGGACCGATGCCTTCGGTGCCGTGCCGATGGCGCGGCCGTCCTCGGAGAGGAGGACGACCAGCTCGTCGGCAGCCGGCGTGCTCACGGCTCTGCCAGCCCGAGGTAGTGCTCAAGCCCCACCGTGAGCCCGGGATGGTCCGCGACCCGGCGCACACCCTCGATGACGCCCGGCATGAACGATGCCCGGTCGAAGGAGTCGTGCCGGATCGTCAGCATCTCACCGACGTTGCCGAACAGCACCTCCTGGTGCGCGACGAGCCCTCGGAGCCGCACGGAGTGAACGGGTATGCCGCTCACCCGGGCGCCGCGGGCGCCCTCGGGGTCGTGCGTGGTGGCGTCCGGGACCGGTCCTGCGTCGGAGGCGTCCCGGGCGGCGCCGATGAGCTGGGCCGTGCGGGCCGCCGTGCCGGAGGGCGCGTCGACCTTGTCGGGGTGGTGCAGCTCGATGATCTCCACCGACTCGTAGAACCGGGCCGCGCGGGCCGCGAAGGCCATCATGAGAATGGCCCCGATCGCGAAGTTGGGCGCGATGAGGACCCCCACCGGTGCGCCGGTGCTCGAGGGCGGTGCGTCGGCGAGCTGGCGTCGCAGGTCCTCGAGCTTCTGCTCGTCCCAGCCGGTCGTGCCGACGACGACGTGCACCCCCCGCGCGACGCAGTGCGCGACGTTGGCCGCCGAGGCCTCGGGCACGGAGAACTCGACCACGACGTCTGCGCCGCCCAGGTCACCGAGATCGTCCCCACGGCTGAAGCGAGCAACCAGCCGGAGGCCCTCCGCCGCCTCGACCGCCCGGCACACCTCCGAGCCCATCCTGCCCTCGGCCCCGATGACGCCGACCCTGATCTGCCCGCCACCGCTCGTGTTCGTCACGAGCGACAGGCTATCGGCGACCTGTGACCTTGGTCCCTGCCATCCGGATCCCCGCCCTGTTCCACTGGGAGGGTCTCGAGGGGGTCCGCCATGAGTCACCGAACCACTGTGGCCGCAGTCCTGAGCGGTCTCGTCATCGGCGTGTGTGCCGTCACCAACGCTCCGGGAGCATCGGCGGCGACGATGTTCGGACACGACATCTCGTGGCCGCAGTGCCCCAGCAGCGTGGGCGGCTACGACCTGCCCATGCCCCCCACGTCGACCCAGTTCGTCATCGTCGGCCTGACGAAGGGGCTGCCCTTCACGGAGAACCCCTGCCTCGCCAGCCAGGTGAGCTGGGTCAAGAACAATGCCAAGCCCGCGCAGGCCTACACGATGGCCGCCTACCCGACCTCGGCGCAGCTGACGACCTACGGCAGCCAGGGGCCGTGGTCGAGCAGCACGACGTGGGGGAAGCTGTCGAACGTCGGGTACTCGCAGGCCCGCTTCGCCGTCGCCAGCCTCGCCAAGGTGGGCTTCGAGCCGCCGGTCGTGTGGATCGACGTCGAGCCACGCACCGCTCAGCCCTGGCCGACCGGCACCGCTGCCCGCCAGCGGTCGAACCGTTACGTGCTCGAGGGCCTGATGCGTGGCCTGCGGGACGCCGGCTACCCGTACGGGCTCTACTCCTACACGGCCGGGTGGCAGGACATCACCGGCAGCTGGCTCCTGCCCGGCGTACCGGTCTGGGCGACCGCGGGCAAGCTCGACTACCCGGCCGAGGCGGCCGACCGCTGCACGCAGACGAGCTTCTCAGGCGGTCGGGTCTACCTGTCACAGTGGTACGACGACCAGCGGGACTACGACCGCACCTGCGGCACGTACGCCTTCACCGCGCTGCCCATGCCCCCCTCGAGCCTGTCCAACTCCACGGCCGACTTCAACGGCGACTGGGTCGGGGACGTGCTCGCTCGGGTCGCCGCCACGGGCGAGCTGCGGATCTACCCCGGCACGACACGCGGGACGCTCGCCACGGGTGCGCGCATCGGCACCGGCTGGAGTGGCTTCGACGTGCTCGAGACGCCGGGCGACCTCAACGGGGACGGGGCACCGGACGTGATGGCACGGGAGCGCTCGACCGGCTACCTCTGGCTCTACCGAGGCAACGGCAAGGGCGGCTGGCTCCCCCGGGTGCGGCTCGGCACCGGCTGGAACTCCTTCGACGTGATCCTCGGACCGGGCGACTTCAATGGTGACCAGCGCGCCGACGTCCTGGCACGGCAGAAGGCCACCGGCTACCTGTTCCTCTACGCGGGCACCGGCACCGGCGCCCTGCGGCCCGGCGTGCGCGTCGGCACGGGCTGGAACATCTTCAGCAGCGTCGTCGGGACCGGTGACCTCAACGGCGACGGGTTCGCCGACGTCGTCGCTCGGGAACGCTCGACCGGCTACCTCTGGCTCTACCCGGGCAACGGCAAGGGCGGCTGGCTCGCCCGGGTGCGGCTCGGCACGGGCTGGAACGGGATGACCGCGATCATGAGCCCGGGTGACCTCAACGGCGACCGCGTGCCGGACATCGTGGCGCGGGACAGCGGGGGCAGGCTCTGGCTCTACCCCCGCACGACGAGCGGCTGGCTGGCCAGGGTCGCGTTGGGCACCGGCTGGAACTTCCTCGACCGGCTGTTCTGACCACACCCGGCGCGGCACCCAAGCGGCTCCACTGCGGCCGTCCAGCCGACTCCCAGCAGTCACCGGCATCGTCCTCCCGTGAGCAACGAGGACGGCACGATCGAGCGACGGGCGGTGCTGCGGGGAGGGCTGGCCTCCGCGGTGGCCCTGGGGGCCGCAGCCTGCACGACCGCGCCGGCCCCGGTCCCCTCGGCGACGCCACCCGCCACCGGAACAGTCGGAGGGGTCGCACCGGCAGCGACCCCCTCTCGCGGGCCCACGGCCACCGGCACCGCGGACTCGCGACCGTTGGCGTTGCGCACGGCGGGAGACGACATCGCGCACGGTCCCCGGACCAAGCCGCTGGCCTGTCTCACCTTCCACGGGGCAGGAGACCCGGGCCTCACCGACCAGGCCTTGCGGGTCTGCCGCGACCATGGTGCCCGGATCACCGTCTTCGCCGTCGGAACCTGGCTCGCCGCGCACCCCGAGCTGGGGCGCGCCATCGTCGCCGGGGGCCATGACCTGGGCAACCACACCTGGTCGCACCAGCCGATGCTCGGGCTGAGTGCCGCCGCGGCCGAGTCCGAGATCCGCCGGGGAGCCGCGGCGGTCGCCGCCATCCAGGGCTCGAACCCTCTGCTCTTCCGGCCGTCGGGCACGGCGCACTCGACGCCGCTGCTGCAGGAGGCGGCCCGCACCGCGGGCTACTTCAGGTGCATCTCCTACGACATCGACCCGATGGACTACCTCGATCCCGGCAGTGCGACGGTTACTCGCCGTACGCTGGGGGCCGTGCGAGCCGGTTCGATCGTCAGCCTCCACCTCGGCCACCGAGGCACCGTCGACGCGCTCCCTGACATCCTCGCCGGTCTGCACGAGCGTGGCCTCACACCCGGGACCGTGTCGGAGGTGCTGGCATGAGGACGAGACAGCGACCGGCCCTCCTGGCCGGCGCCCTCCTCGCCCTCGCCCTCGGTCTGGCCGCCTGCGACGGGCGAGGCGGCGCGACGGAGGCGGCGAGCACCGCGTCGATCGGCGCGCCCTCCCCCGTTGTCACAGCCAGCCCCCACGCGACGGCGAGCCAGCGCGCGACGACCCCCGCCGGCACAGCGCCATACGCCTTCACGGGCGCCGGCATGGTGACCGGCGCCGCCAGGAAGGCCCGACCGCTCGTCTACGTGCCCAACCAGCTGAGCGGAACGGTGCAGGTCATCGACCCGACGACGTACAAGGTCATCGCGCGCGAGCGCGTGCCCGCGTCGCCCGAGCACGTCGTGCCCGCGTGGGACCTGCGCACCCTGTGGGTCAACTCCGACGAGGGCAACGCCCTGACACCGATCGACCCGCTCACCGGTCGGGCCGGGGCGCCTGTCCCCGTCGCCGACCCCTACAACCTCTACTTCACCCCGGACGGGGCGCACGCCGTCGTCATGGCCTCGCGGCTGCGCCGCATCGACGTGCTCGACCGGCACACGATGAAGCTGCAGCGCTCGCTCAAGGTGCCGGAGTGCGCGGGGGTCAACCACGCCGACTACACGGCGGACCTCCAGCTCATGCTGGCGAGCTGCGAGTTCAACGGTCGCCTGCTCGTGCTCGACCGCGAGATGACCAAGGTCCTCAAGGTGATCGACCTCAACCAGACCCGCACCCCGGGGGCCACCCCGCCCGGACAGGCGCACATGATGGGCGGGCCGAAGGCCGGCCTCGCAAGGGGGGCCACCGCGATGCCCCAGGACGTGCGACTGACCCCGGACGGCAAGTGGTTCATGGTCGCCGACATGCTGCGCAACGGCGTCTGGTTCATCGACGCGGGCACCATGCGCTACGACCACTTCGTACCGACCGGAATGGGCGCGCACGGGGTCTACCCCTCGCGTGACGCCACCCGGATCTTCGTCACCAACCGCGACGAGGGCACGATCTCCGTCTTCGACGCCACGACGAACCAGCCGGTGACGAAGTGGCGACTGCCGGGATCGGCGAGCCCCGACATGGGTGACGTGACAGCGGACGGCTCGCAGCTGTGGCTCTCCGGCCGGTACAACAGCGAGGTCTACGTCATCGACACGCGGACCGGCCGGCTGCTGCACCGGATCCAGACGGATGCGGGGCCTCACGGGCTGTGCGTCTGGCCCCAGCCGGGCCGGTTCTCGCTCGGGCACACAGGCAACATGCGCTGACGTTCTCACCCGGCGTTCAGGTAGGGGGCGGACGATCCGGCGCGTGACGCACTTCCAGCCCACCGACCTGCTGACGGCCTGGACCGCCACGCCCTTCGGTGTCGTCCTCGTCGCGGTCGTCGCCGGGTGGTACCTCTGGCAGGTCCGGCTCGCCCGGAGCGAAGGTGTGCCCTGGCCCTGGTGGCGGGTCGGGCTCTACCTCGTCATCGGGGTCGGCTCCCTCGCGTATGCCGTGTGCGGCCCGCTCGCAACATACCGCTCACAGCTCTTCTGGATCGGTGCGCTCCAGGTCGGCACCCTCGCGTCCCTCACCCCGGTCGGGATCGCCCTCGGCGACCCGGTGACCCTGCTGCGTCGGCGGCGCCGCGACCGGCCGCACCCGCTCCTGCGGCTCCTGCAGGGCCGGGTGGCGCGAGCCCTGATGTTCCCCGCCGTGAGCACCATCCTCGCGGTCACCACGCTGCTCGTCGTCTTCTACACCCCGGTGTTCGTCAGCACCACCCGGTCGGCAACCCTGCAGGCCGTCCTCGACGTCGTGCTGCTCGTGTCCGGCCTCCTCTTCGTGCTGCCCCTCATGGTCGACGAGCTGCTCCCGTCGTGGGCCACGCCCGGCATCCGCACGCTGCTCGCCTTCGCGGACGGACTGCTCGACGCCGTCCCGGGGATCCTGCTCATGACCGCGGGCACCGTCGTCGTGCCGACCTTCCCCGGGTTCGTCGGCCGGGTCGGCCCCCCGGATCCACTGCTCGACACCCACCTCGGCGGAGGCGCCCTCCTGGCGGTGGCCGAGTCGGTCGGCCTCCCGGTCATCGGTGCCGTGTTCGCCGAGTGGATCCGGGCCGATGCCCGAGAGGCCCGGGAGGTCGACGCCCGGCTCGACGCCGCCCAGTCGTCCAGCGATGCCGCACAGTCGCCCGGCGACGTCGCCCCGGCGCCACCGCCGGCACTGTCGGCGGAGGACCCACAGCCGGCCCTCGAGAGCGGAACCGGCCTGTGGTGGGAGTCCGACCCCCGGTTCGGCAACCGGTTCCGGCACCGGCCCGACTGAGTCACAAGACGGGCGTGGCCCGCCACCCGAGAGGGTGACGGGCCACGAGGGACAGCCGCCGGATCAGGCGTCGGCCGGCTCCTCCTCCTTCTTGTCCTCCTCGGGGAGGACAGCCGCGAGGGAGAGCTTGCCGCGCGGGTCGATCTCCTTGAGCTCGACCTGGATCTTCTGGCCGACCTTGACGACGTCGTCGACGGAGTCGATCCGCTTGCCGCCGACGAGCTTGCGCACTTCGGAGATGTGCAACAGGCCGTCCTTGCCGGGCAGGAGCGAGACGAACGCGCCGAACGTCGTGGTCTTGACGACCGTGCCGAGGAAGCGCTCGCCGACCTCGGGCATCTGCGGGTTCGCGATCGCGTTGATCGCGGCTCGCGCCGCCTCCGCCGACGGGCCGTCGGTCGCACCGATGAAGACCGTGCCGTCGTCCTCGATGGAGATGTCCGCGCCGGTGTCGTCCTGGATCTGGTTGATCATCTTGCCCTTCGGGCCGATGACCTCCCCGATCTTGTCGACCGGGACCTTGATGGTGATGATGCGCGGCGCGTACGGGCTCATCTCGTCGGGCATGTCGATGGCCTCGGCCATGACGTCGAGGATGTGCAGCCGCGCCTCGTGGGCCTGCGTCAGCGCGCCGGCGAGGACCGACGCCGGGATGCCGTCGAGCTTCGTGTCGAGCTGGATGGCCGTGACGAAGTCCTTGGTGCCGGCGACCTTGAAGTCCATGTCACCGAAGGCGTCCTCGGCTCCGAGGATGTCCGTCATCGCGGCATAGCGTGTCTCGCCGTCGACCTCGTCCGAGACCAGGCCCATCGCAATGCCGGCGACCGGCGCGCGCAGCGGCACGCCGGCGTTGAGCAGCGAGAGCGTCGAGGCGCACACGGAGCCCATCGAGGTCGAGCCGTTGGAGCTGAGCGCCTCGGACACCTGGCGGATCGCGTACGGGAACTCCTCGCGGGACGGCAGCACCGGCATCAGAGCGCGCTCGGCCAGCGCGCCATGGCCGATCTCGCGACGCTTCGGCGACCCGACGCGGCCGGTCTCACCAGTGCTGTAGGGCGGGAAGTTGTAGTTGTGCATGTAGCGCTTGCGCGTCTGCGGCGAGAGCGTGTCGAGCTGCTGCTCCATCTTGAGCATGTTGAGCGTGGTGATGCCCATGATCTGGGTCTCGCCGCGCTCGAAGATCGCCGAGCCGTGGACGCGCGGGACGACCTCGACCTCGGCGGAGAGGGCGCGGATGTCCTTGAGGCCGCGACCGTCGATGCGCACGTGGTCGCGCAGGATGCGCTGGCGCACGAGCTTCTTCTGCAGTGAGCGGAACGCGGCGGAGATCTCCTTCTCCCGGCCGGCGAACTGGCCGGGGGCCTCAGCGGTGCCGCCCAGCTGCGCCTTGACGGAGTCCTTGATCTCGTCGATCCGGGCCTCGCGCTCCTGCTTTCCGGCGATCGTCAGCGCCTCGGCGGTCTGCTGCGAGACGGCGGACTCCACGGCCTGGTACACGTCGTCCTCGTAGTCGAGGAAGACGGGGAACTCCTCGACGGGCTTGGCGGCCTTCGTCGCGAGCTGGGACTGGGCCTCGCAGAGCACCTTGATGAACTTCTTCGACGCCTCGAGGCCCTCCGCGACGACCTCCTCGGTCGGCGCCTTCTTGCCTTCGTTCTTGACGAGGTTCCAGGTCGCCTCGGTGGACTCGGCCTCGACCATCATGATCGCGACGTCCTCGGAACCGTCCTGCTTCGTCACGACGCGACCGGCGACGACCATGTCGAAGGTCGAGCGCTCGATGTCGGAGAAGCTCGGGAAGGCGACCCACTGCCCGTCGATGAGCGAGACCCGGACGCCACCGACCGGGCCGGAGAACGGCAGGCCGGAGATCTGGGTGGACGCACTCGCGGCGTTGATGGCCAGCACGTCGTACTGGTGGTCGGGGTCCAGGGACAGGACCGTGATGACGACCTGGACCTCGTTGCGCAGGCCCTTCTTGAAGGTCGGGCGCAGCGGCCGGTCGATGAGGCGGCAGGTGAGGATGGCGTCCGTCGAGGGCCGACCCTCGCGCCGGAAGAACGAGCCGGGGATCCGGCCCACCGAGTACATGCGCTCCTCGACGTCGACCGTGAGCGGGAAGAAGTCGAACTGGTCCTTGGGCTGCTTGCCGACCGCGGTCGTGGACAGCAGCATCGTCTCGTCGTCGAGGTAGGCCGTCACGGCCCCCGCCGCCTGCTTCGCGAGGCGGCCGGTCTCGAACCGGACCGTGTGGGTGCCGAAGCTGCCGTTGTCGATGACGGCCTCGGCGTAGGTGATGTCTGGACCCTCCATCTGGGCCCTCGCTTTCTTTTCTCTTCGCGTGCCCTCGCACATCATCGTTGTGTACGGGGTTCCTTCGTCGCCGGCGGACCGGCATCTATGACGGAAGGCGGTCACCGCAGCACGTGCGGCGACCGCCTTCCGTCATGAGCTCATCGACGCAGACCGAGCCGCTTGATGAGGGAGCGGTAACGCTCGATGTCGGTGGCCTCGAGGTAGCGGAGCATCCGCTTGCGGCGACCGACGAGCAGGAGCAGGCCACGACGGCTGTGGTGGTCGTGGGCGTGCGTCCGGGAGTGCTCCGTCAGGTCCTTGATCCGCTGGGTCAGCATCGCGATCTGGACCTCCGGGGAGCCGGTGTCGCCCTCGGTCGTGGCGTACTCGTCGATGATCTTCTTCTTCACGTCAGCGTCCAAAGGCATGGATGACCGACTCCTATCTCACTCGTTGCGCGGCGCCCCGGGGCAGGTTCACCCGGGCACTCTCGATCCGCGGCCGATCAAACGGCACCCATCAGCCTAACAGTGGGGTCGGGTGCCGCCCTAATCGAGCAGCGCGCCGCAGGCCGGCCGTACAGCGCAGACTTCCCCGCCCAAGAGCGCGGTATGCCGCTCAGCTGGGCGAGCTGGGCGGCATACCTTCTCGACGGTCGCGCTCAGAGGTTGATCATGTGGCCGGCGATGCCCTCGACGGCCTCCTTCATCGCCTCGCTGAGGGTGGGGTGCGCGAAGATGTTGCGGGCGACCTCGTCGGCCGTGAGATCCCACTGCTGGGCCAGGGTGAGGGCGGGCAGCAGCTCGGTCACCTCGGGGCCGATCATGTGGGCGCCGAGGAACTCGTTGTGCTCGGCGTCGGCGACGATCTTGACGAAGCCGACCCCCTCGGCCATGCCACGGGCCTTGCCGTTCGCCGAGAAGGGGAAGCTCGCGGTCTTGACGTCGTAGCCCTTCTCCCGGGCCTGGGCCTCGGAGTAGCCGAACGACGCGATCTGCGGCTGGCAGAACGTGGCCCGCGGGATCATGTCGAAGTTGATCTCCATCGTCTCGGCGTCGGCGATCGTCTCGGCCGCCACGACGCCCATCGCCTCGGCGGTGTGCGCCAGCATCAGCTTGCCGGTGCAGTCACCGATCGCGTAGATGTTCGGCACGTTGGTCCGGCCGCGGGCGTCGACGGCGATGGCGCCACGCTCCGTCAGCTGCACCCCGGACGCCTCCAGCCCGAAGCCCTCGACGCGCGGCGCGAAGCCGAAGGCCGCGAGGAACTTGTCGGCCTCGAGGACCTTCTCGTCACCGCCACCCGCGGGCGCGACCGTGACCCGGACGCCCGAGCCGGTGTCCTCGACGTTCTTGACGGCCGTCGAGAGCAGGACGTTCACACCGAGCTTCTTGTACTGGCGCTGCAGCTCCTTGGACACGTCGGCGTCCTCGGTGGGAACCATCCGGTCGAGGAACTCGACGATCGTGACGTCGACCCCGAAGTTCTTGAGGACATAGGCGAACTCGACACCGATGGCGCCCGAGCCACCGATGATGATCGAGCCGGGCAGGTTGGCGTCGAGGATCTGCTCCTCATAGGTGACGACGTTGGTGCTCGTCTGCATGCCGGGCAGCATCCGGACCGTGGCGCCCGTCGCGATGATGAGGTTGTCGAACGTCAGGGTGCGCGACGAACCGTCGTTGAGGGCGACGTCCATGGAGGTGGGGCTCGTGATCGTCCCCCAGCCGTCGACCTCCTCGATCTTGTTCTTCTTCATGAGGTAGTGGACGCCCTTGGCGCTGGCGTCGGCGACCCCCCGGCTGCGCGCGTGCGTCGTCGCGTAGGACATCGTCGCGTCGCCCTCGATGCCGAAGGTCTTCTTCTCATGGGTGATGATGTGGGCGATCTCGGCGTTACGCAGCAGTGCCTTGCTCGGGATGCAGCCGACGTTGAGGCAGACCCCGCCCCAGTAGCGCTTCTCGACGATCGCAACCTTCTTGCCGAGCTGCGCGGCGCGGATCGCCGCGACGTAGCCACCTGGACCGGCACCGAGCACAACCACATCGAAATCAGCCATGCGCGACAGCCTATCGGTGGCCCGGCATGCCTCCGCACCGAGGAGGGGACCGGCGCCTCGGGCTCTATCGACCACGCGGATCTCCCCAACAGGGCTGGCGCGGGAGTATTTTCCGAAGGGTACGGCCCCACCAACGGGACCCGGACAACGGAGTTCACCATGAGCGCAACGCCGCACCACAATGACGCTCCACCCGCCAACACGGGCCTGCTCGTCGTGGCGGGCATCCTCATCGCCATCCCGATCGTAGCCCTGATGCTCGTCGGCACCTACGCCAAGGACGGGCCCCGTCTCGCCGGTTTCCCCTTCTTCATCTGGTACCAGTTCCTCTGGGTCGTCATCTGCTCGCTGCTGACCTATGCCGCGTACCGCGTCGTCCTCAGGGCACGCCCGCACCGGCCGATGAACCCTGAGGGCACGGAGTTCCTCGGCGAGGAGGAGAACCGATGACCGCCCTTGCCTCGGCCGGGCCGAACACCGGCGTCAACGGCGTCGGGCTCGGCGTGCTCATCTTCTTCTTCGTCGTCGTCGCGATCGCCGGCTTCTGGGCGGCCCGCTGGCGCCGCCCGGACAACATGGCGACCCTCGAGGAGTGGGGCCTCGGCGGCCGCACGTTCGGCACGTGGATCACCTGGTTCCTGCTCGGAGGCGACCTCTACACGGCGTACACGTTCGTCGCGGTGCCGGCCGCGATGTTCTCGGCCGGCGCGGTCAGCGGCTTCTTCGCCGTGCCGTACACGATCATTCTCTACCCGATCATCTTCGTCTTCATGTCGCGGCTCTGGTCCGTGTCGCACCGGCACGGCTACGTGACACCTGCCGACTTCGTGCAGGGTCGGTCCGGTTCACGCGGCCTCTCGCTCGCGGTCGCGGTCACCGGCTTCCTCGCCACGATGCCCTACATCGCCCTGCAGCTCGTCGGCATCCAGGCCGTCCTCGAGGTGGCTGGGGTCGGCGGCGGCGGCAACGTCGTCGCGAAGGACGCCCCGATCTTCATCGCGTTCGTCGTCCTCGCGCTCTACACCTACACGTCGGGGCTGCGGGCTCCGGCCGTCATCGCGTTCGTCAAGGACACGCTGATCTACCTCGTCATCATCGTCGCGGTCATCTACCTGCCCTCGAAGGTCGGTGGGTGGACGCACGTGTTCTCCGCGGCGGAGACGAAGATGCACGCCACCAACGCGGCCACCGGCAAGCCGAACGGGAGCTTCATCCCACCGGTCGGGCAGTACTGGGCCTACGCCACCCTCGCCCTCGGATCGGCCATGGCGCTGTTCATGTACCCGCACTCGGTGACGGCGACCCTCTCGGCCAAGGACCGCAACACGATCCGCCGCAACGCCTCGATCCTGCCGGCCTACTCGTTCCTGCTCGGCCTGCTGGCCCTGCTCGGCTGGGTCGCGATCGCGGCCGGCACGAAGCCCATCGGCCTGGACGGCAAGCCCAATCCGCAGCTCGTCGTGCCCCAGCTGTTCGAGGACTTCTTCCCGTCCTGGTTCGCGGGGGTCGCCTGGGCCGCCATTGCGATCGGCGCCCTCGTCCCGGCGGCCATCATGTCGATCGCGGCGTCCAACACCTTCACGCGCAACATCTACAAGGCGTGGATGCGGCCGGACGCAACGGAGCAGGAGGAGGCGCGGGTCTCGAAGCTCACCTCCCTTGTGGTGAAGGCCTTCGCCCTCGTCTTCGTGCTCTCGCTCGACAAGACGAACGCCCTCAACTTCCAGCTGCTCGGCGGCATCTGGATCCTGCAGACCTTCCCGTCTGTCGTCTTCTACCTCTACACGCGCTGGTTCCACCGGTGGGCCCTGCTCCTCGGCTGGGCGGTCGGCATGGTCTACGGGACGGTGACGGCCTACAACGTCATCAACCCGGCCACGAAGGCTCACTTCGGGGGGTCCCTGGCGACCATCCCCGGCATCGGCGAGCTCGGCTACATCGCCCTGACGTCGTTCGTCATCAACGTCGTCGTCGCCGCCGTCTTCACCGTGGTCTTCCGGCTTGCCAGGGTCGGTGAGGGAGTCGACGAAACGATCCCGGCGGACTACTTCGCCGACGCCGGCGACCCACGCGTCCAGAAGATCCAGCTCGGCGCCCACGAGACGACGCCGTCCGCCTGAGCGTATGCAGCCCGCTGCCCCCCGAGCCGCCCACGCGTTCTGCTTCGGCTAACTGCGTGGGCGCTCGGGGGGCATCGCGGCGACGGCCTCGTCGACGTCCATCCCCGTCAGCTGCAGCAGGTCGACGACGACCGAGCGCAGCTGCGCGAGAACGGTCTCGGTCGCGAGGCTGGGGGTGCGCGGCAGCTCCCCGCAGGCGGCGGCGACCCGTTCCATCGCGACCCGGCCGGCGTCGGGTGACGCGTTCTCGGCGAGCGCGCGTCCGATGACGTCCGTCGCGTCGGCGAGCTCGCGGAGCACCTCGACGTAGCCCTCGGGCAGCGCCTCTCCCCTGCCGACTGCCACGGTGACGCGCCGGACGAGGACACGCGTGCTGCGCATCGCCCGGTCCAAGGGCTCGACGAGGTCGACCATCTTGCGTACCCCCTGCGCGTGCCCGCGGGAGAAGGGCGAGCTGGTCAGGACCGAGAGCCCCTCGTCGGCGGCGGTGCGCAGCTCTCGCAACAGCCCGTCGGTGCCCCGTGCCGACGCGAGCACCTGGGCTGCTGCCTCCACGTCGCCGTCGGCGGCGCTCGTCGCCGCCCGGCGGAACAGCTCGCTCATCTTCCGCACGACCGCCGACGCCGCGACGCGCGGACGCCGCAGCGCGGCCTGGGGCACCACGGTCGCGGCGACGAGGGCGACGCCGCCCCCGATGAGCGCGTCGGTCCAACGGGTGAACGCCTGTCCCGGGTTCGCCACGAGGGTCGTCACGACGATGCTCTGCACCGCGGCCTGGGTCACGAGGACCCGGCCCGCGTCGAGGAGCAGGGCGATCACCATCGAGGCGATGACGATGACGGTCACCTGCCAGGGGCCGGTCCCGACGACATGGATGAACACATCGGCGGTGAAGACGCCGACGGCCACCCCGACGGCGACCTCGACCACTCGCCGGAGCCGCTGCCCGTACGACATGCCGAGGCAGACCACGGCGACGATCGGCGCGAAGAACGCCTGCTTGTGGCCGATGATGTCGGTGGCGAACCACCAGGCGAAGCCGGCAGCGAGAGCCGACTGGAGGACGAGGAACCCCGAGGTCCGGACCCGGCGCAGCCGGGCCCGGAGGGACAGCCTGCTCCGGTCCCAGGCCCGGTCGATGAGGTCGGCCACCCGGGTCTCGCTCCCAGCCCGCTCGATCACGGCATCCTCAACCTGCCCTCTCGGTCGCCGGCCAGCCGCGTCGGGTGGCGGCTACAGCTCCGGGAACCAGATGCCGATCTCGCGAGTGGCGGACTCGGCCGAGTCGGACCCGTGGACGATGTTCTGCTGGACCTTCGTGCCCCAGTCGCGGCCGAAGTCTCCACGGATCGTGCCGGGCGCCGCCTCCGTCGGGTTGGTCGCACCCGCCAAGGAGCGGAACCCCTTGACGCAGTCCTGCCCCTCGATGACGGCAGCGGTCACCGGGCCGGAGGACATGAACTCGAGGAGCGGCTCGTAGAACGGCTTCCCCTCGTGCTCGGCGTAGTGCTTGGCGAGAACCTCCCGCGTCGGCGTCAGGATCGCGAGGGCGCTCAGGGTGTAGCCCTTGGCCTCGATGCGGCGCAGCACCTCCCCGGTGAGTCCGCGCTGGAATCCGTCGGGCTTGACGAGGACGAGGGAGCGTTCGATGGTCACGGCGGTCACCCTACCGGGGCCCGCATCCCGTCGACCTTGCCGCCCTGGAGCAACGAGACGACCCACAGCGCCAGGAAGATGACGCCGACGAGGAACATCATCGGCACGATGAAACCCGAGAGGATCGTGAGGAGCTGGACCACCCAGCCCAGGCTCACGCCATACGGCTTGCGGGTCAGCCCCGCGCCGACGACGCAGAGGACGGCGACCGCCGAGCCGACGAGCAGGTAGCGGCCGGCCGTGCGCGGATCACCCGCGGCGATCGCGACGCCGCGGGCGACGAGCGCGCCGAAGAAGATGATGATCGACTGGCCGGCCAGCACCGTGGCGAGCATCCGCCACGTGAACTTGCCGGTCGTGCCGTAGAAGACGAGCCGCGACATGCGATCCCGAGTGCCTTTCGTGTGCATGGTCAGTAGTCCTGGGAGGTGTCCCACGTGCGAATGACGGCCTGCGCCTCCGTGTCGCTCGCCCCGGTCGCCGCCGCGTAGAGCGCCTTCGCGTCCTCGCGGCGGCCGTCCTCGACGAGGCGGCTGATCCGGGCCCGGGCCTCGGGGGTGAGCCGGCCCTCGGTCCATGACCGTGCGGCGTCCTCCACCCCCGGCCCCCGGCCGGGGACGAACCAGGTGTCGATGACGCGACGGGCATCGGTCAGCGCCGCGCCCGTCGCCTCGCGGTAGATCTTGATCGCGTTGACCTTGCGTCCCCCGCTGATCTCACGGCTGATCCTGGCCCGGACCGTCTCCTGCAGGCCGGGATAGCTCTGCTCGGCGTCGCGGCGGCCGACGAGGCGCCCGTAGAGCACGACGACGACGATGACGACCGCGACGACCAGGACGAACCGGAGGAACATGCATCGAGCCTACGTGGGAGACCGGTCACGTCTCGTCGTGGCCGAGCAGGAGGCGCACCTCGCCGGCCGTGATGACCGAGCCGGTCGCGAGCACTCCCCCGCCCAGGCCGTCGCCCTCGGCGAGCGTCACGGCCTGCTCGAGCGCGTCGGGCAGGCTCGGCACGACCGTCACGCGGTGCTCGCCGAAGACGTCGACGGCGAGCTGGCCGAGACGGACGGGGTCGAGCGCGCGGGGCGACGAGTTGCGGGTGACCACGACCTCGGTGAGCACCGGCTCCAGGACCTCGAGGATGCCGACGGCGTCCTTGTCCGCGACCACGCTGAGCAGGCCGACGAGCCGCGTGAAGGTGAAGGCCTCCTCGAGCGCGGCCACGAGCGCACGGGCCCCGTGGGGATTGTGGGCGGCGTCGACGACGACGGTCGGCGACCTCCGCACGATCTCGAGCCGGCCGGGCGAGGCCATGGCGGCGCAGGCGGCGAGCAGGACGTCATGGTCGAGCGGCTGCTCTCCCCCGCCGACGAAGGCCTCCACGGCCGCGATGGCGGTGGCGAGGTTCTGTGCCTGGTGGCCGCCGTGCAGCGGCAGGAACAGGTCGGGGTAGTCACCGGCGAGGCCGCGGACGGAGACGACCTGCCCGCCGACGGCGACGTCGCGGGACAGCACCCCGAAGTCGCGGCCCTCGAAGACGATCCGCGACCCGACCTGTTCGGCGCGGTCCGCGAGCACCTCTGCGGCGTCGTCCTCCTGCAGGGCCGACACGGTGATGCCGTCGGGCTTGATGATCCCGGACTTCTCCTCGGCGATCGAGACGATGTCGTCGCCGAGGAGGTGGGTGTGGTCGAGGTCGATCGGGGTGATGACCGAGACCCGCCCGTCGACGACATTGGTGGCATCCCAGGTGCCCCCGAGACCCACCTCGACGACGGCGACGTCGACGGGCGCGTCGGCGAAGGCGGCGTAGGCGACTGCGACGAGGGTCTCGAAGAAGTTGAGGCGCCGCCCGCCCGAGCCGAGGGAGGTCGCATCCACGATGTCGACGAGCGGCTTGACGTCCTCGTAGGCGGCGATGAACTTCTCGCGCGGAATCGGTTTGCCGGACAGCGCGATTCGCTCGCGCAGGTCGTGCAGGTGGGGCGAGGTGAACCGTCCGGTCGACAAGCCGAGCTCGCGCAGGATCGTGTCGATCATCCGGCTCGTGGACGTCTTGCCGTTGGTGCCCGTCAGGTGGATGACGGGGAAGGCCCGTTGCGGGTCCCCTGCGAGCTCCATGACGGCCCGGATGCGCTCGAGAGAGGGACCGATGTCGTTCTCCGGGGCCCGGGAGAGGATCTCGGTCTCGATCTCGCGCATGCGCTTGCGCTCCTCGAGGCGACGGGCCGCTTCGTGCGCTGCCGCGTCGGGTCGTGGGCTCATCGCGTCCCTCCCTCCTCGTGGGCGGCGCTCTCAGCGGTGGAGCGCTCGGCCGGGGCCGGCACGACAGCGTCAGCCGGAAGGTCCTTGACCATCCAGAGCTCGTCCGGCAGGCCCGACCCGCCAGCCTCGCGGTGGGTGTGGCGGAAGCCGTTGCGCTCGTAGAAGCGGCCAGCCTGGTCGTTCCCCTCGATGTAGGAGACGTGCAGCTGCGCGTGGCCGAGCCGGCTCGCCCGGTCGACGACCTCGTCGAGGAGCCGCCGCCCCAGCCCGCGGCCCTGGTGCGCGGGCAGGACGTAGAGCTTCCACAGGACGAGCTCGTCGTCCTGGCTGCCGTAGGACGCCATGCCGACGACCGTGCCGGCGTCGTCGGCCACGAGGGTGCGACCGACGCGAATGCCGGGGATCACCGCATCGCCCGTCCACCACTTGGCAAGGCCCATCTCGACGAACTCCGGGCCGGCGATCGGCTCGTAGGTGGCACGCCAGGTCTCATGCCCGACCCGGACGATCCCGTCGAGGTCATCGCCGGTCGCGGTGCGGATGACGACCTCCCCGTCGGGGGGCGTCGCGCTCATCGCTTGGCCACCATGATCCGCGCCTCCTGTCCATCGCCGACGACCACCGCCGATCCCGTCCCCTCCGGCAGTGCATGGTCGGCACCGGCGGACGAGAACTGCGACGCCAGCGTCTCACCGACGATCAGGTCGCGGTGCGTGACCGTGGCCTCGAAGACAGCATCCGTGCCCGTGATGGTGAGGCTGATCCGGTCGCTGACGTGCAGCCCGGCGTCCCGGCGGGCCTGCTGGACGGCGCGGACGAGGTCACGGGCGAGGCCCTCGCTCGCGAGCTCGGGCGTCACCCGGGTGTCGAGCACCACGAACCCGCCGCCCGAGAGCATCGCGGTCGCCGAGGCGCCCGACTCCTCCTGCGCGACGACGGTCTCCAGGGTGTACTCGCCCTCCTGCAGCTCGAGACCGCCCGAGGTCACCACGCCCTCTGCCGAGACGGTCCAGTCCCCGCTCTTGCTTCCCTTGATCGCCGTCTGGACGTCCCGGCCCAGCCGGGGACCGGCCGCCCTGGCATTGACCGTGAGCCGTTGCGTCACGCCGTAGTCGGCACCGCTGTCGGAGCCGAGCTCGACGAACCGCACGGTCTTGACATTGAGCTCGTCGCGGACGATCGCCTCGAACGGCTGGAGCGCAGCCGGGTCCGGCACGACGACGGTGAGCGACGCCAGGGGAAGCCGGGCACGCAGGCTCTGTGCCTTGCGCAGGCTGGAGCCGGTCGAGCAGACGTCGCGGGCCCGGTCCATGGCCGAGACGAGACCCGCGTCCGCCGGCAGGTCGGACGGGTCGGGGTAGTCCTCGAGGTGGACGGAGCGGCCGCCGGTGAGCCCACGCCAGATCTCCTCCGTGACCAGCGGCAACAGCGGCGCCACCGCACGTGTCACGGTCTCGAGCGCGGTCCAGAGGGTGTCGAACGCCGCCCTCGACTCGTCGGACTCGCCGCCCCAGAAGCGGTCACGCGAGCGACGGATGTACCAGTTCGTCAGCACGTCGAGGAACGTTCGAGTGCTGTCGCAGGCCGCCGCGATCTCGTAGTCGTCGAGCTGTTCGCGCATCTGTCCGACGAACTCGTGCAGCTTCGCCAGGAGGTACCGGTCGAGGACGTCCTCAGAGCTGGTGGACCGCTGTGCCGTGTAGCCGGTGCCGCCGTTGGCGGTGTTGGCGTAGAGCGCGAAGAAGGACCATGCGTTCCACAGTGGGATGATGACCTGGCGGACGCCGTCGCGGATGCCCTGCTCGGTCACGACGAGGTTGCCGCCGCGCAGGATCGGGCTGCTCATGAGGAACCAACGCATCGCGTCGGCGCCGTCGCGCTCGAAGACCTCGGTCACGTCCGGGTAGTTGCGCAGCGACTTGCTCATCTTCTGGCCGTCGGAGCCGAGCACGATGCCGTGGCTCACGCACGACTTGAAGGCCGACCGGTCGAAGAGCGCCGTCGCGAGGATGTGGAGCGTGTAGAACCAGCCACGCGTCTGCCCGATGTACTCGACGATGAAGTCGCCCGGGAAGTGGTGCTCGAACCAGTCGGCGTTCTCGAAGGGGTAGTGCACCTGGGCGAAGCTCATGGAGCCCGAGTCGAACCACACGTCGAGCACGTCCTCGACGCGTCGCATCGTCGAGCGCCCCGTCGGGTCGTCCGGGTTGGGCCGGGTCAGCCGGTCGATGCCGGGGCGGTGCAGGTCGGTGACGCGCACGCCGAAGTCCCGCTCCAGCTCCTCGAACGAGCCGTAGACGTCGATGCGGGGGTACTCGGGGTTGTCCGACTTCCAGACCGGGATCGGGCTGCCCCAGAAGCGGTTGCGCGAGATGGACCAGTCGCGCGCGTTGGCGAGCCACTTGCCGAACTGGCCGTCCTTGACATGCTCGGGCGTCCAGTCGATCTGCTGGTTGAGCTCGAGCATGCGGTCCTTGATCTTGGTGACCTCGACGAACCAGCTCGACACCGCCATGTAGATCAGCGGCTGCCGGCACCGCCAGCAGTGGGGGTAGCTGTGGTCGTAGGTCTCCCGCCGCAGCAGGACGGTGCCCTCGGTCGTCGAGCCCATCTCGCCCGCACCGCGGGTGCGCGCCCGGAGGTGGTCGATGATGTGCGAGTTGGCGTCGAAGACGTGCATCCCCTCGTAGTCCGTGACGGGGTAGGTGAAGGTGCCGTCGGCGGCCACCGGCACCACGACGTCGATGCCGAACGCGTCGGTCAGCACCTTGTCCTCCTCGCCGAAGGCCGACGCGATGTGCACGAGGCCGGTGCCGTCGTCGGTCGTCACGTAGTCGGCCGGAAGCACCACGTGGCCCTTGGGGTGGCCGAGGAAGTAGGAGAACGGCGGGGTGTAGCGACGCCCCACGATCTCCGAGCCCTTGAGCCGACCGACGATGCGGTCCTGCAGGGTGGCGGGGTCGGATCCGCCCAGCTCCTTCGCGTAGGCGGCGAGACGGGCCTCGGCGATGATGTAGCGCTCCGTGACACCGGTGAAGTCCGACTCGACGACGACGTAGTCGATGTCCGGGTGCACCGCCATGGCGATGTTCGACGGCACCGTCCACGGCGTCGTCGTCCAGATGAGGGCGAGCTCCCCCGTCTCGAGGCGGTAGCCGATCGTGACGGCCGGGTCCTGGCGCATCTTGTAGACGTCGTCGTCCATGCGCAGCTCGTGGTTCGACAGCGGCGTCTGGTCGTTCCAGCAGTAGGGCAGGACGCGGAAGCCCTCGTAGACGAGGCCCTTGTCGTAGAGGGTCTTGAACGCCCAGATGACCGACTCCATGAAGGTCGGGTTGAGGGTCTTGTAGTCGTTGTCGAAGTCGACCCACCGAGCCTGGCGCGTCACGTAGCTGCGCCACTCGTCGGTGTACTTCAGGACGGAGGCGCGGCACGCCTCGTTGAACTTGTCGATCCCGAGCTCGACGATCTCCTGCTTCGTCTTCAGCCCGAGCTGCCGCATGGCCTCGAGCTCGGCCGGCAGCCCATGGGTGTCCCAGCCGAACCGGCGCTCGACCCGCTTGCCGCGCATCGTCTCGTAGCGCGGCACGATGTCCTTGACGTACCCGGTCAGCAGGTGCCCGTAGTGGGGCAGCCCGTTGGCGAACGGGGGGCCGTCGTAGAAGACGAACTCGTTGGAGCCGTTCTCCCCGGCAGGGCGGTTCTCGACCGACGCGACGAAGGTGCCGTCCTCGTCCCAGTACTTGAGGATCCGCTCCTCGATCTCCGGGAACCGGGGAGAAGAGGGCACGTCGCCCTGGTGCTGTGGGTCCGTGGTGACCTTGGGGTAGGTCATGTCGGTGGTCTCCTGAGGTCGCTCGCTCCGTCACTCGACGAGGACGACACCACCGGGACCACCCGGCGGCACCGCGGTACCACCTCGCTTGCCGCGTGAGCCCACGTGCCCGCGAGCGGACGGTGAGCGGCATACGACCACTTCGTTCCCGGGCTGTGACGGGCCCACCCGTCCGGTTCTAGTGAGGCCCCACCGGGGTCGGGCCCGTTCTTCCGGAGGCTCACCGCTGATGACGGCTCAGACGCCTGTACCGGCATTCTAGCGGGTGAGCGGGTCGGTCCCCGGGACGCCGGTCGGGCATCATGGGGCGCGGCAGATCTTCGACGATAGGGGCACGGGCATGACCGAGGTGGACACGAGCAGCTCCTGGCTCAGCCGCGAGGACCTCGAGGCGGCGCGCGACCGGCTGCCCATCCTCTACGTCCACGCCGTACCGGTGCGCGCCGACGACCGTGGAGTCGTCACGCACGTGGGGTTGCTGCTCCGCGCCGACTCCGACGGCGGCATCGGCCACGAGGTCGTCGGCGGTCGGGTGCTCTACCACGAGCGGATCCGTGACGCGCTCGCCCGGCACATCGAGAGCGATCTCGGACCGGTCGCGCTGCCGCGAATCCCCTTGTCGCCGCAGCCGTTCACGGTCGCCGAGTTCTTCCCGACACCCGGCGTCACCCCCTACCACGACCCGCGCCAGCACGCGGTGTCCCTTGCCTACGTCGTCCCCGTCATGGGCGACTGCCGCCCCCAGCAGGACGCGCTCGAGCTCGCCTGGGTCACGCCCGAGGAGGCAGCGGCGATGGCGCAGCGGGGCGAGATGACCGGCGGCCACGGGGTCCTCGTCCGGCAGGCACTGGCGCACATCGGTCACCCCATCTGAGGCTGCCAGCCAGGCAGGTATGCCGCCCAGCTCCCTCAGCTGGGCGGCATACCTCTTGACGTGGGTGGCCTCAGCGCTGCTCGACGAGCTCCTGCCGGCCCTGTCCGAGGACGGTCAGCGGCAGGAGCTTCTTGCCGGTCGGGCCGATCTCGATCTCGGTGCCCATCTGTGGGCAGACGCCGCAGTCGAAGCACGGGGTCCAACGGCAGTCGTCGACCTCGCGCTCGTCGAGGGCGTCCTGCCAGTCCTCCCAGAGCCAGTCCTTGTCGAGGCCCGAGTCGAGGTGGTCCCACGGGAGCACCTCGTTCTGGTCCCGCTCGCGGGTCGTGTACCACGCGACGTCCACCGGCTCCACCGCAAAGGCCTCAGCGGCGCACCGCATCCAGCGCTCGTAGTTGAAGTGCTCGCTCCACCCGTCGAACCGGCCCCCGTCGCGCCACACCGCCTCGATCACGCGGCCCACGCGCCGGTCGCCGCGTGAGAGCAGTCCCTCGACGACGCCGGGCTCCCCGTCGTGGTAGCGGAAGCCGATCGACGAGCCGTAGTTGCGGTCGGCGCGGATCGCCTCTCGCAGCTTGAGCAGGCGGGCGTCGGTCTCCTCGGGGCCGAGCTGCGCCGCCCACTGGAAGGGGGTGTGCGCCTTGGGGATGAAGCCGCCGATCGACACCGTGCAGCGGATGTCGCGCCGTCCGGAGACCTGACGCCCGGTCTCGATGACCCGCCGGGCGACCTCGGCGATCTGCAGGACGTCCTCGTCGGTCTCGGTGGGCAGCCCGCACATGAAGTAGAGCTTCACCTGCCGCCAGCCGGCCCC
>DASSTN010000083.1:0-6816 GCA_035707905.1 Intrasporangium sp. | reverse complement strand
GGTATGCCGCTCAGCGAGGCCGTCCTCGCCGGCGCGGACCGCGCGGGGCGAGGGGGGGCCCGCGCGGCGACGGGGGTGCACCACGGTGCAGGTGGCGTGGGTCAGGAGCGCTCAGCGGACGGCCGAGAGGAACGCCTTCGTGCGGTGGTGCTGGGGGTCGGTGATGAGCTGCTCGGCCCGGCCCTCCTCGACGATGACGCCGGCGTCGAAGAAGGCGACCCGGTCGGCGACGTCCCGTGCGAAGCCCATCTCGTGCGTGACGACGACCATCGTCATGCCCGACTCGGCGAGGTCCTTCATGACGGCGAGGACGTCGCCGACGAGCTCCGGGTCCAGGGCCGAGGTCGGCTCGTCGAAGAGCATGAGCTTCGGCTGCATCGCCAGGGCCCGGGCGATCGCGACCCGCTGCTGCTGCCCTCCGGACAGATGCCGCGGGTAGGCGCCGCTCTTGTCCTTGAGTCCGACTCGGTCGAGCAGCTGCAGGGCCCGCTCGGCCACCTCGGCGCGGGGCTGCTTGAGGACCCGGCGCGGCGCCTCGACGAGGTTGTCGAGGACGGTCATGTGGGGGAAGAGGTTGAAGTGCTGGAAGACCATCCCGATGTGGGCGCGGCGCCGGCAGACCTCCCGGTCGGACAGCTCGTAGAGCTTGTCGCCGCGCTGGGCGTAGCCGACGACCTCGCCGTCGACCCAGAGCCGGCCACCGTCGAGCCGCTCGAGGTGGTTGATGCAGCGCAGGAAGGTGCTCTTGCCGGAGCCGGACGGCCCGATGAGGCAGACGACCTCACCGCGGTCGACCGTCAGGTCGACGCCGCGGAGCACCTCGAGCCAGCCGAACTGCTTGCGGATGCCGTCGGCGCGGACCATCGGCGGATGGCCGGCTGCGTGCCCGGTGCCGGGCGACGGGGTCGTGACCGGTGCGGTGCTCATGTCGCTCATCTCCTGTCGAGGGCCGGTCCGGGCAGCGCCGACCTGCGGGCGTGCGTGGCGAAGAACGACCGCACCCGCTGCATCGGCGTCGGGGGCAGGTTGCGCTGCCCGCGGGCGTAGCGCCGCTCGAGGTAGAACTGCCCGACGCTGAGGACGGACGTCACGGCGAGGTACCAGATGCTCGCGACGACGAGCAGCGGGATGGTCTGGAAGTTGCGTGAGTAGATGATCTGCGCCGAGTAGAGCAGGTCGGGCACGGCGAGGACCGACACGAGGGCGGTCGTCTTCAGCATGCCGATCGTCTCGTTGCCGGTCGGCGGCACGATGACCCGCATCGCCTGGGGGAGGATGACCCGCCGCATCGTCTCGAGCCGCGTCAGGCCGAGCGCCGAGGACGCCTCCTGCTGGCCGTGGTCGACCGAGAGGATGCCCGCCCGGACGATCTCAGCCATGTAGGCGGCCTCGTTGAGTCCGAGGCCGAGGATCGCCGCGGTGAGCGGGGTGATGAGGGCGTTCGCGTCGAGGTGCACCCCGGGCAGGCCGAGGGTGATGACGGGGTAGAGCGCGGCGAGGTTGTACCAGAAGAGCAGCTGGACGAGCACGGGCGTGCCGCGGAAGAACGAGACGTAGAGGAACGAGGCGCCGGACACCACCGGGTTGGCGGACAGCCGCATGATCGCGAGGACCACCCCGAGGACGACCCCGACGACCATGCAGATCGCGGTGAGCCCGAGGGTCAGGCCGAGGCCGCGGCCGATCGACACGTCGCGCAGGTAGAGCCCGACGGTGTCCCACCCGAACCGCTCGTTGTGGATCACCGAGTCGAGCAGGACGAGGCCGATCCCGATGACCACTGCCCCGGAGACCCAGCGCCAGGGGTGGCGGCGGCGCACCACCGTCAGCCCGTCCGCAGCCCTGTGGCCCCGGACGTCGACGTGTGCCGCCGTCGTCACCGGACGACCTCGCCGATCTTCGCCTGCTTGATGACCTGCTCGGGGATGCCCCACTTCGCCGCGAGCGTCGCGACGACGCCGTCCTTGTCCAGCTCCTTGAGCGCCTCGGAGATCGCCGGGACGAGCGGCGAGTCGTTCGGCAGTGCGACGGCGATGTTCGTCGGGTCGAAGTCGGGCCCGGGGGCGAGCTCGAACGCGCCCTTGCTCTGCTGCGCCTGGTAGGCCATCGAGACGCTGTCAGCGAGCACCGCGTCGGCGCGGCCGGAGGCCACCGCGAGGTTGGCCTCGTTCTGGGAGGGGTAGAGCGCGATGGTGATGGCGGGCTTGCCCGCGTCTGTGCACTGCTTGGAGAACTTCGGCAGGAAGTCGATGCCCTGCAGGCTGCCCTTCTGCGCCGAGATGGTGTGGCCGCAGAACTTCGCCGGGTCCATCGTCAGGCCCTTCGGGTTGCCGGTCTTGACCGCGATCCCGCTGCCGCCTGCGCCGTAGACGACGAAGTCGACGGTCTTGGCACGCTCCGCCGTGGCGGAGAAGGCCGACATGCCGACGTCGTGCTTGCCGCTCGTGAGGCCGACGAGGATCGTGTCGAAGCCGGTGTTGACGTCCTTCGCGGTGAGCCCCATCTTCGCGGCGAGCGCCTTGGACAGGTCGGCGTCGAAGCCGATGATCGTCGTGTTGTCCGTGTCGAAGTACTCGAACGGCGCATAGCTCGCGTCCATGGCGAAGGTGAGCTCGCCCTTGGCCTTGACGGCCTCCGGGACGAGCTTGGTGACCGCCTCGGAGGCCCTGACCGCGTCGGCAGAGGCGGTGGAGGCGGCCGGCTGGGTGGAGCCACCCTGGGGCGCCTCGGCGCTGGCGTTCGTGCAGGCGGCGGTCGCGAGGGCGACGCCCATGGCGATCGCAATGAGGGGGAGACGGGCCATGTCGGCTTCCTTTCGCGTGGGGCGTCGTTGCCCGGTTCGCTGTGAGGGGAAGGTGATTCGTTGGTATGCCGCTGTGCTCGGCTGAGTGGTCAGCGGCGACGGTGCTCGTGTGGCTGGGTGCGCTCGGTGGTCCGCTCAGGGAACCCAGCGCAGGGGCTGACTCCCCTTCGGGGTGAGCCGGACGACGGACGCGCGACTGTCCGCACCGGCGGTGAGGACGAGGTGCTCCGGGTCCTCTCCCTCGACGACGAAGACGTCGCCGGTGTCGAGGTAGCGCAGCCACGGGCCGCTGGCGTCCTGCACGAGGTGGCGGCCATGCTCGGCGACGACGACGATCTCCTCACCGCTGCCGCGGGTCAGGGGCCGTTCGCCGGGCTCGTCGACCACGAGGTGCTCGGCGCCGACGAAGTCCTCGTCGACGGTGACGGAGACCTGCCAGGTTCGGCCCGGGTGGTCCACCCGGGTCCGGCTGACCGTCCAGCGCCACTCGTCGCCACGTTCCGGCGAGTCGGGGCAGGCCGCCACGACCTGGTCGGCTCGGTCCGGGTCGTGCGCGATCGCGCCGTCACGCACGAGCATCCACACGTCAGGACCCCACAGGTGCTGACGCGGCCGTCGCGGGACGGCCCCCGGCTGCGGTGGCCCGCTGAGCGGCATACCCGTTGGGTTGCTGCTCGGCCTGCGCGGCCTCAGCCGCGAGGAGCTGGTTCATCAGCCGGCGGGCCTTGGCGACCCCGGCGTCCTGGGCAATGAGCACGTCGTGCTCGCGCTCCGGCCGGCTCGCCATGCCGAGCTGCTGGTGCTTGAGCGCCTCGGCGTCCTCGTCGAGGACGGTGGCAAGACCGACGCGCAGCTGCTCGGTGGCCTCGTGGTTGTCGATCGCGAAGTTGCGCGCGAAGCAGTAGTAGTACCAGCAGGTCTTGTCGTCGATCGGGGTGATCGCGTTGAGGACCTTGATGAGGTAGCCCTCCTCCCGGGGCCGGCCGACGCCGGTGATCCCGGAGTGGAGCGTGTGGTGGCTCGGCAGCCGGAACTCTGTGGCGTGGAACCGGTCGTAGAGCCCGGAGACCCCCATCGTCTCGGCGTAGAGCGGCGGCGCCTCGACGCCCGGCATGAGCCGGTCGACGATGACGGTGTTGCCCTCGACCTCGACGGTGATGCCGTGCTCGTAGATGTAGTCGTCACCGACGGTCGTCCTGTGCAGGAAGCTCTCGTGGGTGAGGTCGAGCAGGTTGTCGTGCACGAGGCTCGCGTTGCACTCGAAGAGGTAGGAGTGGGTCACCGCGGCCCACTCGGGGTCGTCCATCCAGTGGGTGTCGGGGACGAGCGACTCGTCGGCTATCTCGGCGTCGCCGGTCCAGACCCAGACCCAGCCGTCCTTCTCGACGACCGGGAAGGCGCGCACCCGCGCCCGGGACGGGATCGTCGACTGCGCCGGCACCCGGGTGCAGACGCCGTCACAGCCGAAGGCGAAGCCGTGGTAGCCGCACTCGATCGAGTCGCCGACGAGACGGCCCTTGGAGAGCGGGAAGGCGCGATGGGCGCACCGGTCGATGAGGGCGACCGCTCCCCCGTCCTGCTTGCGGTACAGCACGACCGGCAGTTCGCAGATGGTGCGGTGGACGGGCTGGCGCGTCACCTCGTGTGACCAGGCCGCGACGTACCACGCGTTGAGCACGTACATCCGGGACTCCTCTCAATCCTCTTCATCGAAGAATGGATGCACTGTATACAGTGAATCCCATGTCGACAAGGGGTACGTTGCGAAGCGTGAGTGGACCAGGAGCCGGCCAGCCGCGAGCCGCCGTGCGGCGTCCGGGGGCCCTGCCGATGGGGATGGTCGCCTACGAGTCGATCCGCGACGCGATCGTCGACGGGCGGCACGAGCCGGGCAGCCAGCTGGTCCAGGAGCAGCTCGCCGAAGACCTCGGCATCTCGCGGACGCCGGTGCGCGACGCCCTGAACCGGCTCACCCAGGAGGGGCTCGTGACGTGGCGGCCCGGCCTCGGCTACGTCGTCAACGACCTCAGCGACGAGGAGGTCATCCACGTCCACCAGGTCCGCGAGCGCCTCGAGAGCCTCGCCCTGGAGCTCGCCTGCGGGCGCCTCGACCGCGTCCAGGAGGCCCGGCTTCGGCTGTTGATCGAGGAGATGGTGGCCGCCGACCCCGCGGACGCCAAGGCACAGTACGACCTCAACCGACGGTTCCACCAGGGGATCATCGAGCCGTGCGGCAACCCGATCCTGCTCACGATCCTCGACCAGCTGTGGGACAACCCGCTCAGCCGCCGGATCACCCGGTCCTACATCCACGACGAGAAGAACGTGCACCGCATGATCGACGAGCACCGGGCGATCCTGCAGGCCTCGCTCGACGGCGACCGCGAGCGCCTCTTGACCCTGGCCCTGGAGCACATGCGCGAGGGCTACGGCGACAGCCTCACCACCCACTGACCGACTCCACCGGCGGCGTGCGCCGAGCCATCCCCGGGCCGCGAGCGGCAGCGACGGGCAAGCGGGAGGAGGGGGCGGCATACCCTGTCGGCATGGCCCTGCACATCGGAGCGCACGTCGACCAGGAGGACCCCATCGCCGAGGCGAAGGCGCGCGGGGCGACCCTCTCGCAGTTCTTCCTCGGGGACCCGCAGAGCTACAAGGGACCGGTGATCCGCTACGCCGGCGGGGCGGAGGCCCTCAAGGCCGATGCCGAGGCCGCGGGGATCGACCTCTACGTCCACGCGCCCTACCCGATCAACGTCGCGAGCCTCAACAACCGGATCCGCATCCCGGGCCGCAAGCTGCTCCAGCAGCACCTGCTGGCGGCGGCCGAGATCGGCGCCAAGGGCGTCATCGTCCACGGCGGCCACCTCGGCAAGGACGAGGACGCCGCGAAGGGGTTCGACAACTGGCGCAAGTGCGTCGACGGGCTCGAGATGCCGGTGCCGCTGCTCATCGAGAACACGGCCGGGGGTGACAACGCGATGGCCCGTCGGCTCGAGGCGATCGCGCGGCTCTGGGAGGCGATCGGCCGGGCCGAGGGGGGCGACACCGTCGGCTTCTGCCTCGACACGTGCCACGCCTTCGCCGGCGGCAACGACCTGACGACCATCGTCGACAAGGTCCGGGCGATCACCGGCCGCATCGACCTCATCCACGCGAACGACTCGCGCGACGCCTTCGACTCGGGCGCCGACCGGCACACGAACTTCGGCTCCGGCACCCTCGACGGTGACGAGGTGGCGGCCCTGGTGCGGTCGGCCGGTGCGCCCGTGGTGTGCGAGACGCCCGGCGGGGTGCAGGGCCAGAAGGCCGACATCGACTGGCTCCGCTCCCAAGCCGGCTGACGGCGTTCGGGTCAGGAGGGGCGGGCCTCGGGGATCTCGCGCACCACGGAGCTGGCGAGCAGCACCGCCGCCCGCAGCTCGTCGGCGCTCGGGCGCACAGCCCGTGAAGCCGCGACCAGCCGGAAGTGGCCCACCGTCCGGCCCCCTCGTGTCACGGGGATCGAGACCGAACCGTCGGTCGGGAGGCCCACCAGCTGCACCGGCAGCGCGTGCCCGTGACCGCGCACCACACCCTCCGGGTCGACGAGCACCTGGTCCGGTGACGGGGCTCCCTCCACCCATTCGGTCCGGTCGATGCCCAGCACCGAGGTGACGGCCGCACAGATCGCACTCGGCAGCGCCCGTCCGCTCGGGTCCGCGGGCAGGTCGAGCAGCCGGACGAGGTCGTCGAGGTAGCCCTGTCGCCGGGCGGCCGCCGCGCTCTGCCGGTGCCCCCAGAGGGCGAGCTCGGTCACCGCGAGGCCGACGAGGAGCAGCGCCACGGCGAGCTGTACGTCCTCGGGCCGGTTGATCGAGAAGCTGAGGTAGGGCGCCGTGAGGAAGTAGTCGAAGCCGACCGCCCCGGCCAGCGCGGCCAGCACCCCGGCCCATCGGTCACCGGTCGCCGCTGCGGCCACGACCGGGATCACGAGGACGATCGCGGCGGCGCTCGCAGCGAGGTCCCCCCGG
>DASSTN010000082.1:0-7591 GCA_035707905.1 Intrasporangium sp. | reverse complement strand
GGCGGCATCCAGTTCACCACGAGCAGTCCGAGCACGGGCAGCTCGAGGCCGAGCTCCTCCCGCAGCTCGCGCGTCACGGCCGTGGCCGGTGACTCCCACGGGTCGATGACGCCACCGGGCAGGTCCCACTCGCTCTTGTAGGTCAGGGAGCAGAGCAGCACCCGGCCGTCCCGGTCGCGCAGCACCCCTTGGCTGATGACGCGCTTCGTCGGCAGGTTCGCGTTGAGGACTCCGATGAAGCCGTCCCGGGTGTCAGGGCTCGGGTCGTCGGCGAGCCGGGCGACGCGCACGAGGTCGGTGCGCGGCACACCGGCGCCCCGGGCGAGCCCCTCCCGCCGGAGTCCGGCCCGGGCGGCGATCCTCAGCCGCGCCGTGTCGCCGACCGGGATGAGTGCCTCGACCCGGTGCAGGCCGAGCTCGGTGAAGCAGCGGTCGACTGCGAGGCGCACCGCGCGGTGTGGCACTCCCCCGCCCTCATGGGCCGGGTCGAAGCGCCATGTGAGCAGACCCGTCCCGTCCCGGGGCATGACCTCCATGCTCCCGACCGGCTCGCCGCCGGCCTCGACGACGAGCGTCACGAGGCCGCCCCTGGCGGGCTCGGTGTGCACGACGAGGTCGGTGTCATCACCCTCCAGCGGGCGTCGCTCCCCCGGGACGGGCTGCGGGCCCACGGTTCAGTTGCCGAACTCGTCCGGATCAGGGCCCGTGCGCACGCCACGGTCGAGCGCCGCGATCGCCTGCATGTCCTCGTCGTCGAGGTCGAAGCCGAACAGGTCGGCGTTCTGGGCGATGCGGGCCGGCTTCACCGAGCGGGTCAGGACGACGTGACCGAGGTGCAGCTGCCATCGGAGGGCCACCTGCGCCGGGGTGACCTTGTGCTTGTCCGCAATCCGCGTGATCTCCGGGTCCTCGAGCAGCCCGGCCCGGGCGGCCAAGGGGCTCCAGGCCTCGGTGACGATGCCGTGCTCGGTGTGGAAGGCGCGCAGCTCGCGCTGCTGGAGGTAGGGCGAGAGCTCGACCTGGTTGATCGAGGGCAGCACCCCGGTCTCGTCGAGCAGTCGCTGCAGGTGCGGCACCTGGAAGTTGCACACTCCCACGGAGCGGACGCGCCCGGAGCGCTGCAGCTCGAGCAGCTGCTCCCAGGCCCAGACATACGCGTCACGCCCGGGCACCGGCCAGTGGATGAGGTAGAGGTCGAGCACGTCGAGCCCCAGGCGCTGCATCGACGGCTCGAAGGCGGCCCCGACGTCCTGGAGGTGGGTGTACCAGACCTTGGTCGTGATGAACACGTCGTCACGGGCGATGCCGGCGCGGGTGAGGACGCGGCCGACGCCTTCCTCGTTGCGGTACATCTCCGCGGTGTCGATGTGCCGGTAGCCCGTCTCCAGTGCGGCCCGCAGCGCGGTGTCGACCTGCTCGTCCGTCACCTCCCAGAGGCCGAACCCGAGCTCCGGCACCGCGAGGCCCGGCGTCGAGGCGTGACCGAGCGGAACCATGCGGACCGGCAGCTTCGAAGTCATGAGGACAACCTACGACGGCCGGTCACCACGTCGCCCGGTCAAGGTCCCGGATCGGTGTGCTGGACCTCACGGCCCGACTGCCCGGTAACCCCGGTCCGCGGACGCGGACGCGGCTGCGCCAGGCGCTAGAGTCCGACGCATGGCATCGATCAGCAAGGTCCTCATCGCAAACCGAGGCGAGATCGCCGTCCGCATCGCGCGCGCCTGCAAGGACAGCGGGATCGGGTCGGTCGCGGTCTACGCGGAGCCGGACCGGGATGCCCTGCACGTCAAGGTCGCCGACGAGGCCTATGCCCTCGGCGGCACGACACCCGGCGACAGCTACCTCGTCCAGGAGAAGCTGCTGGCGGTCGCCAAGGAGTCCGGAGCCGACGCGGTCCACCCCGGCTACGGCTTCCTCGCCGAGAACGCGAGCTTCGCCCAGGCGGTCATCGACGCCGGTCTCATCTGGATCGGCCCCGGGCCGGACGCGATCGACGCCCTCGGTGACAAGGTCAAGGCACGCCACATCGCCACGAAGGCGAACGCACCGCTCGTGCCCGGCACCAAGGACCCGGTCTCCGGACCCGACGAGGTCGTCGAGTTCGCCAAGGAGCACGGCCTGCCCGTCGCCATCAAGGCCGCCTACGGCGGCGGTGGCCGCGGCCTCAAGGTGGCCCGCACCATCGAGGAGATCCCGCACCTGTTCGAGTCAGCGGTCCGTGAGGCGGTGACCGCATTCGGACGCGGCGAGTGCTTCGTCGAGCGCTTCCTCGACCACCCACGCCACGTCGAAACCCAGTGCCTGGCCGATCAGCACGGCAACGTCGTCGTCGTCTCGACCCGCGATTGCTCCCTGCAGCGCCGCAACCAGAAGCTCGTCGAGGAGGCCCCGGCCCCGTTCCTCTCCGAGGAACAGCACGCGGAGCTGCTCCGCGCGAGCAAGGCGATCCTCAAGGAGGCCGGCTACGTCGGCGCGGGCACGTGCGAGTTCCTCGTCGCCCCGGACGGCGTCATCTCCTTCCTCGAGGTCAACACCCGCCTCCAGGTCGAGCACCCCGTGACCGAGGAGGTCACCGGCATCGATCTCGTCCGCGAGCAGTTCCGGATCGCCAACGGCGAGACGCTCGACTACCCCGACCCCGAGCCCCATGCGCACTCGATCGAGTTCCGCATCAATGGTGAGGACGCCGGCCGCAACTTCCTCCCGGCCCCCGGTTCGGTCGCGGTCTTCCGGCCCCCGGCCGGCCCCGGCGTCCGCCTCGACTCGGGAGTCGTCGAGGGTGACGTCATCGCCGGGGCATTCGACTCGATGCTGGCCAAGCTCATCGTGACCGGCCGGACCCGTCAGGAGGCGATCGAGCGGTCGCGGCGCGCGCTCGCCGAATTCGAGATCGACGGGATGCCGACGGTCCTGCCCTTCCACCGCGCCGTGGTGAGCGACCCGGCCTTCGCGCCGGAGGACCCGCAGCAGCCCTTCGGGATCTACACGACCTGGATCGAGACCGAGTGGAACAACACCGTCGAGCCCTACGCCGGCGGCACGGCGGAGACGCCGGAGGCGGAGGAGCGCCAGAAGGTCGTCGTCGAGGTCGGCGGCAAACGGCTCGAGGTCTCGCTGCCCGGAGGCCTCGCGCTGGGCGGCGGAGCGGCGACGGCGAAGAAGAAGGCCCCGAAGCGCTCGACCGGCGGTGGCCGGGGCGGTGCCGCGGCGTCAGGTGACTCCCTGACCGCTCCGATGCAGGGCACGATCGTCAAGATCGCCGTCGAGGAGGGCGCCACCGTCGCCACCGGCGACGTCGTCCTCGTCCTCGAGGCGATGAAGATGGAGCAGCCGATCACGGCCCACAAGGACGGCGTCCTCACCGGGCTCACGGCGCAGGTCGGCGAGACGGTCAACTCCGGCACCGTCCTCGCTGAGATCAAGGACGCCCCGACCGAGGCCTGAGGGCCCGCCAACGACGAGAGGTATGCCGCTCAGCTCGCGAGCTGAGCGGCATACCTCTTGCTTGTGCTGGGCTCCCACAACGTGACGGAAGCGACGGAGCGCTCACTCGACGTGGAGGTCGAGTGAGCGGGCCGTCCCACCTGTCACATCGTCGGCACCGAGCAGTCTGGCAGACTCGAGGCGTGATGACGACGCTGCTCTCGGAGGCGGCCCAGGGCGGGACGGGCCTGAACCTCAAGGGCTTCGTCATCGTCGCGATCGTCTTCGTCCTCGTCTATCCGATCCAGAAGCGGCTGCGCGAGCGGGTGTCACGACGCCGGATCGAGCGCTGGCGTGCGGAGGAGGCGCGCCGCGATCGCGAGGACGAGGAGCGCTGACTACTCCGACTGGTGCAGCTGGCGGGCCGCCTCGGCGATCGAGCCGGACAACGACGGGTAGACCGTGATCGTGCTTGCCACCGCATCGACGCTGAGCCGGTTCTGCACGGCGAGGGCGACCGGGAAGATCAGCTCCGAGGCCTTGGGTGCGACGACGACGCCACCGAGGATCGTGCCGTAGCCGGTTCGGCAGAAGAGCTTGACGAAGCCGGCATCGATGCCCTGCATCTTCGCCCGGGGGTTGCGGGCCAGCGGCAGGAGGACCGACTGCACGTCGGGCGTCTCGTCGGCGACCCGCTGGCCGATGCCCACCGTCGCGATCTCCGGATCAGTGAAGATGTTCGCAGCGACGCCCCGCACGTTGAGAGGGGCCACCGCGTCACCGAGCGCGTGCCACATCGCGATGCGTCCCTGCATCGCCGAGACCGACGCGAGCGGCAGGACACCGGTGCAGTCACCCGCGGCGTAGATGCCGCCGACCGACGTGCGCGAGACCCGGTCGACGACGATGTGTCCCGACTCCGCGACCTCGACGCCGACCTCCTCGAGGCCGAGCCCGGCCGTCTGCGGCACGGAGCCGACCGCGAGCAGGGCGTGGCTGCCCTCGACGGTGCGGCCGTCGGTCAGCGTCACGACCACCCCGTCGCCCGACCGCTCGACGCCCTGGGCGCGGGACTTGCCGAGCACCTCCATGCCCCGCTCGCGGAACACCTCCTCGATGAGGGTCGCGGCGTCGGCGTCCTCGCCGGGCAGCACCCGCTCCCGGGATGACACGAGGGTGACGGCCGAACCGAGACCCAGGTAGGCCTGGGCCAGCTCGGCCCCGGTGACGCCGGAGCCGATCACGACGAGGTGCTCGGGCAGCTCGTCGAGGGCGTAGATCTGCTGCCAGGTGAGGATCCGCTCCCCGTCGGGCACCGCCGTGGGCATGATGCGGGGAGTGGCCCCGGTCGCGATCAGCACGACGTCGGCGCTCAGCTCGACCGTCTCGTTGCCGGTCTCTGCGCGGACGAGGCCACGCGTGATGAGCCGGCCCACGCCGTCGATGACCCGGACCCCGACGTTCTCGAGGCTGCGCCGGATGTCCCGGCTCTGCGCTGCGGCGAGGTCGAGGATCCGCTCGTTGATCCTGCTCGCCCGCGCCACCACGCCCTCGGTCGGTGCCTGCAGGTTGCGTCCGAGGCTCACGCCCAGCCGGACCGCGATGTCGAGGTCGGCCCGCTGGTCGGCGGTCGCGATGAGGGCCTTGCTCGGCACACAGTCCGTCAGGACGGCCGCCCCACCGACGCCGTCCTTCTCGACGATCGTCACCTGGGCGCCGAGCTGGGCGGCCACGAGAGCCGCCTCATAGCCGCCCGGGCCACCGCCGATGATGACTACGGAGGTCTCGCGCTTGATCACGCACCCATCCAACCATTCCCGGCCAGTCCCCCCACCCGCCGACTAGGCTGGGAAACAGCCCTGACCCACTGGCGACAGGAGCAGCATGACCGCACCCGCACGCTCCGTCTCGCCCCGCCTGCGCGAGCTGCTCGACGCCGCGGTCACCGTTGTCGCCGCTAGCGGCTTGCGGGGTTTGACCCATCGGGCAGTCGACGCTGCGGCCGGGCTCCCCCAGGGCACCTGCTCGGCCTACCTGCGCACCCGTCTGGCGCTGCTCACGGCGCTCGCCCAGCACGTCGCCGCCCGGTTGGAGGCCGACATCGCTGCGCTCTCGAGGCGCATCGCCGACCACGCCGGGGACCACGACTACGCCGCCGACCAGACGACCGCATTGTTTGCGGCCTGGCTGCGTGACCGGGACCTGCTCCTGTGCCGGCTGGAGATGGCCGTCGCCGCCGCGCACATCACCGAGGTGGCCGACGTCTTCACCGCGTGGCGGCAGCGGCTCGTCGACCTCGTGGCCGACACCTTGATGACCGGCGACGAGGAGTTCTGCCGGGCGCGGGCCGAGACGCTCGTCGCAGCCCTGGACGGTGTCCTCATGTCGGCTGTCGTGCGCCCACCCCGCGGCCGGCGCGCCTACCTGCTCCGCAACGTCTCGACGCTCATCGCGACCCTCGGCCAACCCACCGAGGGCCGGCTGCCCGAGCAGAACGGCAGACGCCGAGGGCGCGGCGACCCTCTGCTGGACGGACCTCGCTAGAGTCCACTGCGTGAACAGCAGCTCAGCCGCCGACACGAGCGACCACGTCGCCGACCCCTACGCCCTGGCCCGCGACGCGGCCCGCGTCATCGCCGAACGAAGCGGCGTCGTCAAGCACGACATCGCCCTCGTCCTCGGCTCCGGATGGGGGCAGGCTGCGGACCTCATCGGCGAGACCGTGGCCACCGTCGACAACGTCGACGTCCCCGGCTTCGCGGCAGCTGCGGTCGCCGGCCACAGCGGCGTCATCCGCTCCGTCACCATCGGTGAGACGGGCAGGCATGCTCTCGTCTATGGCACCCGCACCCACTTCTACGAGGGCCGCGGCGTCGACGCCGTCGTCCACGGGGTGCGCACCGCGAAGGCAGCAGGCTGCGACACACTCGTGCTGACGAACGGTTGCGGTGGCCTCGAGCCGGCTTGGGGTCCGGGGACGCTGGTGCTGATCCGCGACCACATCAACCTCACGGCGGCGACCCCGCTGCACGGGGCGACCTTCGTCGACCTCACCGACCTCTACTCGAGCCGTCTCCGTGCGCTGGCGCACGAGGTCGACCCGTCGCTGCCCGAGGGTGTCTACGTCCAGTTCCCCGGGCCCCAGTACGAGACCCCGGCCGAGGTCCGGATGGCGCGAACCATCGGTGGCGACCTCGTCGGCATGTCGACCACGCTCGAGGCCATCGCCGCCAGAGAGGCCGGCCTCGAGGTCCTCGGCATCTCCCTCGTCACCAACCCGGCGGCCGGCATCTCCGACGCGCCCCTCAGCCACGAGGAGGTCCTCGAGGCGGGCCGCGCCGCGGCACCGCGGGCGAGCGCGCTCCTCGCCGACGTGGTGCGGAGGATCGCATGACCGCCACCTCCCTCGAGCAGCTGTATGCGGCTGCCCGGGCCTGGCGCGACGACGATCCCGACCCCACGACACGCGGTCAGCTCGACCGGCTCCTCGCTGGGGCCGACGCGGGCGACGAGGCGGCCCGTGCCGACCTCGCGGACCGGTTCGCCGGCACCTTGGAGTTCGGGACCGCGGGGCTGCGCGGGGCCCTCGGGGCTGGTCCGAACCGGATGAACCGGAGCGTCGTGATCCGGGCCGCGGCGGGCCTCGTCGCCTATCTCAAGGATGAGGCCGGTGTGGGTGAGAGACCCACAGTCGTCATCGGGTTCGACGCGCGCTACAACTCGGACGTCTTCGCGCGTGACACCGCGGCCGTCGTCGTGGCCGCCGGTGGCCGGGCGCTGCTGCTCCCCCGGCCCCTCCCGACGCCGGTCCTCGCCTTCGCGATCCGGCACGTCGGCGCAGACGCCGGCGTCATGGTCACCGCCAGCCACAACCCGCCCCAGGACAACGGCTACAAGGTCTACCTCGGGGACGGCAGCCAGATCGTCCCCCCTGCCGACCAGGAGATCTCCGCTGCCATCGAATCGATCGGCAGCCTCGCCGACGTCCCGCGCGGCGACGGGGGCGAGGTCCTCGGCGACGGGGTCGTCGACCGCTACCTCGACACGGTCGCGGGCCTGGTGGGCGAGGGTCCGCGCGGCCTCGCGATCGTCTACACGCCACTGCACGGCGTCGGTGGTACGACGCTCGCCGCGGTCCTGGACCGGGCAGGGTTCCCCGCACCGC
>DASSTN010000081.1:0-5565 GCA_035707905.1 Intrasporangium sp. | reverse complement strand
TCCGTCGGGGCCTCCTCGATGAGCTTGACGAGGACCGCCTCGGCACGAGCGAGCTGGGCCGAGTGGTAGTAGGCGCGGGCCAGGAGCAGGCGCAGCTCGGTCGTCCCGTGCAGCAGCTCCTGATCCTCGACCTCGTCCACCAGAGCGGCGAGTTCCTTTGCGGCGGCGCGGTGGTCGCCGAGGTCGTAGAGGCTCTGCGCCCACGCGAGGCGCAGCGAGAAGGGGGTCGAGCTGGTCATGCTGCCCTCAACACCGTGAGAACGGTTCGCATTCCTCGTGCTTACCCAGCGCGAGCCCGTCCTCGCGAGATGAGAAGTGCCTGCGCCACTGAGAAAGCGCACGCTCGACTGGAAGAACTGCATGCTCGACAGGGAAAACTGCACTGTCGACTGAGATTGCCGCACTGTCGATTAGGGGATTGCCGCACTCTCGATCAGGAGAAGTGCACTGTGGATTGAGATTGCCGCACTGTCGATCGGGAATGGTGCCTGTCGATTGGGAATGGTCACTGGTAGTGCGGCGGACGCTGCTCCTCGAGCCACCTGTCGCGGGCCGTCTCGTCGGACATACCTTCGCCCCAGCCGAGGTCGAGGTCGTCCTGGGTCGGTCCGTAGCCCTCGCCCGGCGCCTCGACGCCCCCGGTGCCCTTGCGGAACGCTCGCCGGCGCTTGCGGCGGCCCTTGCCCTTCGGCGTGGCCTCCGCCTGGTCGCCCGTCCCGGAGCCAGCTCCCTGACCGCTGTCCGGGTTGCCGGAGTCCGCGTCGCCCGACTCGGCGGTGGAGCCGTCATCCACACCCGAGGCCTCCCCGACCGGACCTGAGTCGGCGGCACCGTCCGAGTCATCCACCGCCTCGGCTCGAGGGGCGAAGGGCTGGTCACGGGCCATCGTGACGATCCGGGCGATCTCGCGCGCCGGGTCGCGGAAGACGTCGGTCGACCACACCCGGACGTGCTGCCAGCCGAGCCGACCCAGCTGCTCCGCGCGCAGTCGGTCACGTTCACGGGTGCTGCGGTGAGCGGCATACCGTGGGCCGTCGGTCTCGACGGCGAGCAGGCCGCGCCCGCGGTGGTAGGGGTCCTCGACCGCGAGGTCGATCCGTTGGGCACCGGCCCCATGGTCCTCGTGCACCGTGAGTCCGGCGCGGCGGAGCCGCTCGGCGAGGTCGTGGCGGAGCGGGTCGGCGACCGCTGGTGCCCCCACGTCGGGCGCTGCCCCGGACACGCCGCCTGACTCCGCGTAGGCGAGGAAGTCGCGCAGCATCAGGGCGCCGCGCGACTTGAGTCGGGCGGGGTCGAGGTCGGCGGCATGGAGCGCCGACACGACGGTCATGCGCTGTCGGGCACGGGTCATGGCCACGTTGAGACGACGCTCGCCGCCCTCGAGGTTCAGCGGGCCGAACCGGTGCAGCACGCGGCCGTGCGGCGTCTTGCCGTAACCGACGGAGAGGATGATCGCGTCGCGCTCGTCGCCCTGGACACGCTCGAGGTTCTTGACGAAGAAGCGCTCGTCGCGGTCGTCCGCGAAGAACGGCGCCAGGTCGGGCGCATCGCGCAGGGCCTCGGTCACCGCCTCCTGGAGCCGGGTCGCGTGGGTGATACCGAGGGCGATGACCCCGAGGCTCTCCTCGGGACGGGTCCGGGCATGCTCGAGGACGAGCTCGACGACCCGGGCCACCTCCGATTGGGTGGTCTCGATCGACTGCACGCCGTGCTCGACCCGGGCCACCCCGTCGACGGGCTCGAAGCGGACCGAGGACGCGAGCGAGGTACCGGGGAAGGTCGTGAGGGTGCCGTCGTACATCGCCTCGTTGGCGAAGGCGATCAGGCGCTCGTCCCGGGACCGGTAGTGCCAGGTGAGCTGGCGGGTCGGCAGGGCCGCGGCGAGGACGTCGAGGATCGACTCGAAGCCATCGGTCAGGATGTCCTCGTCCGAGCTCGGCTCGTCGTCGGAGACGACGGTGAAGAAGTTCGTCGGCGGCAGCTGCCGCTCGTCCCCGGCGACGACGACCTGCCGGGCGCGTGAGATGGCGGAAACGGCCTGGGCGGGCTGGATCTGGGACGCCTCGTCGAAGACGACGACGTCGAACCACCGGCCCGGGGGCAGGGTGGCGGCGACGACGAGCGGGCTCATCGCCCAGCACGGCTTGATGGCGGTCAGGGTGCGGGACGCCTGCGGGACCAGGTCGCGCAGGGCCTTGTGCCGCCGGGCCTTGCCGGCCTCGGCCCGGACGAGGGCCTCGTGCGCGGGGTTGTCCGAGAGCACCTCGCGGATGTTGCGGGCCACCGAGCTGCGCACCCGCTCGATTGTCGCGGCGAGATGCGCGTGGTCGGCCTCGACGTACTCGTCGACCGCCCGGCGCAGGCCGGCGCCGTCGTGCGCCCCGTAGTCGGGGTCGCGGACGGTGATGTCCTGGGCGAGCGAGGCCCACCATACGTGCTCGACCTCCGCGGTGACCGCCTCGGCCGGGACGCCGCGGGCGGCGAGGTCGTCGACGACGGCACCCAGCCCCGCGGCACGGACGTCGTCGAGGGCCCCGGTCACGTTGGGCAGGACCGCCAGCCGGTCCGGGCGGGCCGCCAGCGCCGCGAGGCGCTCGCGCAGCTGCGCCAAGGGCATCGCCCGGAGGTCGTCACCGTTCTCGCCGGTGGCGAGCCGGGAGGCGAGCCAGTCGAGGTCGGCACCGACGCGCTGGAGCAGCTCTATGCCCTCGTCGAGCCGCGGCGAGATCTCGGGTCGGCCGCCGCCGCCGACGAGCGCGGCCCAGTGCTGCCGCTGCTCGCTGGCGGCGACGAGCTCCTCGTGCAGGTTGGCAGGGGGTCGGCCGGGCCGGAGGAGCCGCTTGGTCTGGTGCGCGACCCGGCGCCGGGTCAGCCAGCCCATCTGGACGTCGTGCTCGAGGCGCCACTCGCGGCTCGCGGTGGCGGCGATTGGCTCGGTCAGCGGCACGTCGAAGATCTGCGGCCGGAAGACCTCGAGGGTGTGCCGCACGCGGGACATCGTCGTGAAGGCCGACTGCCAGTCGGCGAGCGAGTTCGCCTGCGGGACCTGCGACTCCGACAGGATGCCGTTCAGGTGCCCGGCGACCGCGTCGAGGTCGCTCGAGCTGAGCCGGGTGGTGATGTCGAGGGCTCGGGCGGCGTCGTCGGTCGTGAGGATCCGCGAGCCGAACCACGGGTCGTCCGCCTCCGAGGTCCAGGCGCCGAGGCCGACGGCGTCGCGCAGCCGGCGTCCGAGCTCGACGGCCCGGGCCCGGCTCAGGCCGAGGATGTCGGGGCCGGTGAGCCGGACGTGCGAGGTCGGGGCGGGGCGCCGGCTCGCGAGCTCGGCCATCGCCTCCTGGACGTCGTGGGCCGAGACGCCCCACGGCTCGCGGACCCGGTGCAGCGCCCGGACGTGCCGGACGAGCCGGGAGCGCCGGTCGCGCAGAGTCTCCGCGGTGGGGTCACTCGTCGGCGGGCGGTGCTCGAGGGCGGCATCGAGGCTGGCCGCGAACTGCTTGGCGACGGCGCGCCGGTTCGTCGTGCCGTCGTGCGCGTCGAGGACGAGGTCGCCGAGGCCGAGCCGGTCGAGTCGCGAGACCACGGCGTCGATGGCGGCCCGCTTCTCGGCGACGAAGAGCACGGACTTGCCCTCGGCGGCGAGCGCCGCGACGAGGTTCGCGATCGTCTGGGACTTGCCCGTGCCCGGCGGCCCCTTGATGACGAGGTGGGCACCGGCCCTGACCGCGTCGATCGCGGCCTGCTGGGACGAGTCGGCGTCGAGGACGAGGTGCTCGCGCTCCGGGTCGGGGTCGGGATCGGTCCCGGGGACCCGCAGCCGGACTGCGGCGAGCGCCGACTCGTCTCCGGCGAGCGCCGCGATGACGTCGTGGTCGGCGAGGGTGTCCCCCTGGAGGGAGAGGTCGGCCACCATGGGCAGCTTGGCGTAGGAGAAGGTGCCGATGACGAGCCGCGGCGCGATGGCGAAGTCGGCGATCGGGGCGCACGCGTGGCTGAGGGCCGCGTACGAGGGATAGGGGTCGAAGGCGTTGCCGACCTCGGCGAGGTCCGCCAGCGCCTCGCCGTCGACGTCGATCCCCTGCTCGGAGCGGAGGTACTCGCGGAGCACCGGGTTGAACTCGGCCTCCGGCCCAAGGACGATCTCGAAGTCCTCCTGCGCGGCCCCGGTCGGTCGGAGCAGGCAGGTGCGGAGCAGGACCGGCGCCGCCGGGGGTCGGGCGGCCCGCGGCACCGACCACGTCGCCATTCCGATCGCGATGAAGCCGGCCGCGATGCCGCGCTCCTCCTGCAGCTCGAGCGCCTTCGCCCGGATCGCTCGTGCCCGGTGGCGCGCCTCGTCGAGGGCGCCGGGCTCGCGGAAGAGGTCGCTGAGGCGGGTCTGCCGCCCTGCCAGCAGCATCGACACGCCGCCCGGGTGGGCGGTCGTGAGGTCGAGGGTGCCGGCGGCGAGGTCGCGGTACCAGAGCAGGGTGTTGCGGCCACCGAGGTCGACGAGGGTGCGCTGCCAGACCTTCACGGCCGCGGCCACGCGCTCGGCCCGCGGGTCGACCGAGGCCCGTGTGGCGCTGGCCGTGCCGGCCGACGGGGCGTCAGTCATTGCTGCAGGCTAACAAGGCGTCCGGCCGGCACCGTGGAGGACATCCGGTATGCCGCTCACCCGGGCCCCGCGGGACCGCGCGGACCCCGGGTGGCCGGCCCAGCGGCATACCGCTGCTGGCTGGGCGGACGGGTCGTCCGAGCGTCCAGGACGTGCTCAGTGCTGCTCGTCGAGCTCCGGCTCCGCCTCCCAGGCCGAGCCGAACCGCTCGGGCGGCAGCGCGAGGTGCACCACTCCCCTGTCGAGATCGACCCACGAGTGACGCTCGTCCTGCTCCTCGGCCGGCACGACGACCTCGTGCGCGTCCGGTTCCTGCGCCTGATGGTCGACCGCCGGCGCCTGTGCCACGTCCCAGTTCATCGCCTCTCCCCTCGTCGTGGGCCCACCCTAGGACGGACCGTCCGCCTCATCACCCACCGCGTGAGGCCCCGACCGGGCGGGTCCCTCCTCGGTCTGATCATCTGGGGCTGGCTCGGGACGGTGGAGCGGCTCGCTCGGGGGCTCCTTCAGGGTGATCCGGATGATCCCCTGCTCGAAGTCGCGCAGCGGGTCGCCCTCCGACTCGGGGATCTGCGCCTCGAGGCGCTTCCGGTCGCGCTCCTCGGCGAGGTGCCGGTGACCGGGGTTGAAGATCTCGATGAGGTCGTCCCACGACATGCCCTCACGGTATGCCGCTGAGCGAGGTCGCGCTTGCTGGTCGCGGTAGGCCGGGAGCCGGCCGTTCGGGCCGATCTGGTCAGGACGTCAGCGGCTGCTCGGGGCGGTCCTCGTCAGGCCCGGAGGACGTGCTCGAAGTGCTCCACGGCCGGGAACGGGTCGTAGAAGTGGTGGAGCAGGCGGCGCCACTCCTGGTACTCGGGCGACCCGCGGAAGCCCTCTGTGTGGTCCTCGAGGGTGTCCCACTCGACGAGGAGCAGGTAGGTGCTCGGGCGTTCCAGGCACCGGGAGAGGTCGAGTCGCCGGAAGCC
>DASSTN010000080.1:0-9355 GCA_035707905.1 Intrasporangium sp. | reverse complement strand
GCGCGGGTCGGTGGAGACGTATCCGTGGTCGTGGAACTGCATCATGCTTCTATCTTCCGTCCATCAGTTGGCAGCGGCGCCGACATAGACGCGCGACTGCCCTTGAAAGTAGCCCTGCGCCTGCTCGGCCTCGTGGTCCGGTCCGAGCGGGATGCCGCTCCGGTCCCGCAGGACGAGCGTCGCGAGGAGCCCGACGGCGGTCATGCCCGCGAGGTACCAGGTGACCGCGCCGGTGCCCCCCGTGGCCTGGACGAGTGCCTGGGCGATCGTCGGGGCGAAGGCACCGCCGAGGATCGCGCCGAGGGCGTAGGAGATCGAGACTCCGGAGAAGCGGATGCTGGCCGGGAACAGCTCTGTGTAGAGGGAGGCCTGCGGGCCGTAGGTGAACCCGAGCCCGATGGTCAGGATGGCGAGGCCGAGGAAGAGCAGCCCGACCTGACCGGTGTTGACGAGCGGGAAGAGGGTGACCACGCCGACGAGCTGGAGGACCCAGCCGACGATGTAGGTGTTGCGCCGGCCGAGGTGGTCCGAGACCCATCCGGCGACTGCGGTCGAGAGGAGCCACGTGACGGCGGACCCGGTGACGGCCCAGAGGACGGGGGAGGTGGCGAGAGCGAGGGGTCCCTGGGGGTCGGTCGCGTAGCGCTGGATGTAGCCGCCGGTCGTCATGTAGCCGACCGCGTTGTTGCCGGCGAAGACCAGGGCGGCGACGAGGACGAGCGGCGAGTGCTTGCGGAAGAGCTGCAGGATCGGCATCTGCGCCTGGTGCTGGCGCTCGGCGATCTCCTCGTAGACCGGGCTCTCCTCGACCCGCCGGCGGATGTAGTAGCCGACGCCGATGAGCACGACGGAGAAGAGGAACGGGATGCGCCAGCCCCAATTGTGGAAGGCCTCGCCCGGTGCGATCTGGGCCATGAGGGCCATCACGCCGGAGGCGAGCAGGAGGCCGAGCGGGACCCCGACCTGGGGCCCGGCGCCGAAGAGCCCGCGCTTGTTCGTCGGGGCGTGCTCGACCGCGAGCAGGGCGGCGCCGCCCCACTCGCCACCGGCGGACACGCCCTGCAGGATGCGGAGCAGGATCAGCAGGATCGGTGCGGCGATGCCGATCGTGTTGTGTGTCGGCAGGACACCGACGAGCGTCGTGGCGACGCCCATGAGGACGAGCGTGAGCATGAGCACGACCCGGCGGCCGTACTTGTCGCCGAGGTGGCCGGCGATGAAGGCTCCGACGGGGCGGAACAGGAAGCTGATCCCGACGGTGATGAACGAGAGGATCTGGGCAAACTGCGGGCCGGCCGGCTTGAAGAAGAGGTCTGCGAAGACGAGACCCGCGGCCGAGGCGTAGATGAAGAAGTCGTACCACTCGACCGTGGTGCCGACGACGGTGGCCATGACGACGCGGCGTTGCTCGCGCAGGCTGGACGTTCCGGTGGCTGGAGCCCCTGTGGGTGACGTTGCGCTCATGCTGTGCTGACTCCTCTGTCGGCTCGACGTCGTTGTCCTGGAGCGGGTCTGCGGCCCTGCGGGGCGACCGGTTGCCCCAGTGCCGGAGATCATATACGGTTTCGAATACAACGCAAGGGCAAGGAGGCTCATGAGCACTCAGACGGATGCCGCTGACCCGCGCTTCGCCGGGCTCCCCGGCCGTCCCGGCAAGATCGTCGCGGTTCACCTCAGCTACGCGTCCCGGGCGAACCAGCGGGGTCGGCGACCGGCCGCTCCCTCCTACTTCTTCAAGCCGTCGAGCTCGGTCGCCCCGTCGGGTGGCACGATCGAGCGCCCGACCGGCACGGAGCTGCTCGCCTTCGAGGGCGAGATCGCGCTCGTCATCGGTCGCCCGGCACGCCGGGTGCGTCTCGAGGACGCCTGGGAGCATGTGGCGTGGGTGACGGCCGCCAACGACTTCGGCCTCTACGACCTCCGCGCCAACGACAAGGGCTCCAACGTCCGCTCCAAGGGCGGTGACGGCTTCACCCCCGTCGGTGCCGCGCTCATCGACGCGCGGACCGTCGACCCGGCCGCGCTGCGCCTGCGCACCTGGGTCAACGGGGAGCTCGTCCAGGAGGACAGCTCCGCCGGGCTGATCTTCCCCCTGGCCCAGTTCGTCGCCGACCTGTCCCAGCACTTCACGCTCGAGCCGGGAGACGTCATCCTCACCGGCACGCCGGCCGGCTCCTCCGTCGTCGTCCCCGGCGACGTCGTCGAGGTCGAGGTGGACGACCCGGCCACGGGTGCGAGCTCCGGTCGTCTCGTCACGACGGTGACCGAGGGCGAGGGTAACGGCTACGACGAGGCACTCGGCTCCCTGCCCGCGGTGGACGACGCCCAGCGCGTCGATGCGTGGGGGTCCCGCGAGGCGGCGGGACTGGCTTCCGGCGAGGAGCGCGAGGCGGCCCTGACGCCGGAGCTGAGGGCCAAGCTGCAGGAGGTGCCCGTCGCGAGCCTCTCCTCGCAGCTGCGCCAGCGCGGCCTCAACAACGTCTCCATCGACGGGGTGCGGGCCCTGCCCGGCTCGGGCAAGCTCGTCGGCACCGCCAAGACGCTCCGCTTCGTGCCGAACCGCGAGGACCTCTTCAAGAGCCACGGCGGCGGGCAGAACGCCCAGAAGCGGGCCTTCGACGCCGTGGGCGAGGGCGAGGTCGTCGTCATCGAGGCCCGCGGTGAGCACGGCGCCGGCACGCTCGGCGACATCCTCGCCATCCGCGCCCGCGCGCGCGGCGCCGCCGGCATCGTGACCGACGGTGCGGTCCGGGACCACGACGCGGTGGCCGGCACCGGCATCCCGGTCTACTCGTCGGCGGCGCACCCGGCCGTCCTCGGTCGCAAGCACGTGCCGTGGGACACCGACCTCACCATCAGCTGCGGCGGGGCGACGGTCCAGCCCGGCGACATCATCGTCGGCGACGCCGACGGCGTCATCGTCATCCCCCCGGCCCTCGCCGAGGAGGTCGCCGACGCGGCCCTCGCCCAGGAGGAGTCCGACGCCTGGGTCGCCGCCCGGGTCGCCGAGGGCCACCCCCTCGACGGGTTGTTCCCGATGAACGCGGAGTGGCGGGCTCGCTACGAGGCCGAACGCCGCCCGGGGCCGGCATGATCGGCGCCGCGAGCGTCGACCCGGCCGGGTCCGTGAGCAAGTCGCGGACGGCCTACGACTGGCTGCGGCAGCGGATCACCCGACGCGACTTCACGCCGGGATACCGGCTCGTGCTCAGCACGATCGCCAATGAGCTCCACATGAGCGTCGTGCCGGTGCGTGAGGCGATCCGGCAGCTCGAGGCGGAGGGCCTGGTGACGTTCGAGCGCAATGTCGGTGCCCGGGTGTCGATGGTCGACGACACGCAGTACCGCCACAGCATGCAGGCCCTCGCCGTGCTCGAGGGGGTGGCGACCGCCCTCGCGGCCCCGCTCGTCACGCCCGAGGAGCTGGCCGAGGCGCGCCGCGTCAACGAGCAGATGCGGTCCCAGCTCGCCTACGTCGACCCGCCGGCGTTCACGGCGCTGAACCAGAGCTTCCATGCCCTGCTCTTCCAGCGGTGCCCGAACCCTCGCCTGCTCGAGCTCGTCAACAGCGAGTGGGCTCGCCTCGGGGGCCTGCGCACCTCGACGTTCTCGTTCGTCCCGGAGCGCAGCCGCGAGTCGGTCTGCGAGCACGAGCAGATCATCGAGCTCATCGAGCGGTCCGCGCCGTTGCACGAGGTCGAAGCCGCCGCCCGTGCACACCGCTCCGCGACGCTGCAGGCCTACCTGTCCCACGAACACCCCGGCGAGGTCGACGACCTCGCGAGCATCTGACCCACCTCGACCCCGGAGGCACCCCATGACCGACACCGCAAGCACCACGACCGCGAGCCGCGTCCCCGAGGACCTGCCCGAGCGCATCCAGCACTACATCGACGGCGAGTTCGTCGACTCGGTCGACGGCGCCACCTTCGACGTCCTCGACCCGGTCACCAACGAGACCTACGTGCAGGCGGCCGCGGGCAAGAAGGCCGACATCGACCGGGCGGTCGCGGCCGCCCGGCGGGCCTTCACCGAGGGGCCGTGGCCGCGGATGCTCCCGCGCGAGCGGTCCCGCATCCTGCACCGCATCGCCGACATCGTCGAGTCGCGGGACTCCCGCCTCGCGGCGCTCGAGTCCTTCGACTCGGGCCTGCCGATCACCCAGGCGCTGGGCCAGGCCCGCCGCGCCGCCGAGAACTTCCGCTTCTTCGCGGACCTGATCGTCGCCCAGGCCGACGACACCTACAAGGTGCCGGGGCGCCAGATCAACTACGTCAACCGCAAGCCGATCGGTGTCGCGGGCCTCATCACACCGTGGAACACGCCCTTCATGCTCGAGTCGTGGAAGCTCGGCCCGGCGCTCGCCACCGGCAACACCGTGGTGCTCAAGCCGGCGGAGTTCACTCCGCTCTCGGCCTCCCTCTGGGCCGGGATCTTCGAGGAGGCGGGCCTGCCCCAGGGCGTCTTCAACCTCGTCAACGGTCTTGGCGAGGACGCCGGTGACGCGCTCGTCAAGCACCCCGACGTCCCGCTCATCTCCTTCACCGGCGAGAGCAGCACCGGCCAGCTGATCTTCGGTAACGCGGCGCCATACCTCAAGGGCCTGTCGATGGAGCTCGGGGGCAAGAGCCCCGCGGTCGTCTTCGCCGACGCCGACCTGGACGCGGCCGTCGACGCCACCGTCTTCGGGGTCTTCTCGCTCAACGGCGAGCGGTGCACCGCCGGCAGCCGGATCCTCGTCCAGCGCGACATCTACGACGAGTTCGTCGAGCGCTACGCCGCCCAGGCCAAGCGCGTCGTCGTCGGCTACCCGCACGACCCCGAGACCGAGGTCGGCACGCTCGTGCACCCCGAGCACTACGACAAGGTGATGCGCTACATCGAGATCGGCAAGACCGAGGGACGGCTCGTCGCCGGTGGTGGCCGCGCGAAGGGCTTCGAGACCGGCAACTTCGTCGCCCCGACGGTCTTCGTCGACGTCAAGCCGGACGCCCGCATCTTCCAGGAGGAGATCTTCGGCCCGGTCGTCGCCATCACGCCCTTCGACACGGACGAGGAGGCGCTTGCCCTCGCCAACGGCGTGAAGTACGGCCTCGCCGCCTACGTCTGGACCAACGACCTCAAGCGGGCGCACAACTTCGCGCAGGCGATCGACGCCGGCATGGTGTGGCTCAACTCGAACAACGTCCGCGACCTCCGGACCCCGTTCGGCGGTGTCAAGGCCTCGGGCCTCGGCCACGAGGGCGGCTACCGCTCGATCGACTTCTACACAGACCAGCAGGCCGTGCACATCACGCTCGGCAAGGTGCACAACCCCTCGTTCGGCAAGAACGAGCACCACGTGACCGACGTCGACGACCCGGACCCGCGCTGAGCCGGCTCACCCCTCCCACCGCAACACGAGCAAGGACGCTGCCATGAACAACCCCATCACCCCGGACTCCCCTGAGCCGGTGGTCACCTCCGACGACCCGATCAGCTCCTCGTCGCGGATCCCGACCCCGAAGGCCGCACCGCCCGACATCCTGCGCTGCGCCTACATGGAGCTCGTCGTGACCGACCTTCAGCGGTCGCGCGACTTCTACGTCGACGTGCTCGACCTCGTCGTCACCGAGGAGGACGAGGAGACCGTCTACCTGCGCACGCTCGAGGAGTTCATCCACCACAACCTCGTGCTCCGCAAGGGCCCGGTCGCGGCGGTCGCCGCCTTCTCCTACCGGGTGCGCACCCCCGAGGACCTCGACCAGGCGGTCGCCTTCTACACCGAGCTCGGCTGCAGGGTCGAGCGCCGCAAGGAGGGCTGGACCAAGGGGATCGGCGAGTCGGTCCGGGTCGAGGACCCGCTCGGGTTCCCCTACGAGTTCTTCCACGAGGTCGAGCACGTCGAGCGCCTGGCCTGGCACTACGAGCTCTACACCCCGGGCGCCCTCGTGCGGCTCGACCACTTCAACCAGGTCACCCCCGACGTCCCGCGGGCGGTCGCCTACATGGAGGACCTCGGGTTCCGGGTGACCGAGGACATCCAGGACGAGGCCGGCACCGTCTATGCGGCGTGGATGCGCCGCAAGCCGACCGTGCACGACACCGCGATGACCGGCGGCGACGGGCCGCGGATGCACCACGTCGCCTTCGCCACCCACGAGAAGCACAACATCCTGTCGATCTGCGACAAGCTCGGTGCGCTGCGTCGGTCCGACGCGATCGAGCGCGGCCCGGGCCGGCACGGCGTCTCCAACGCCTTCTACCTCTACCTGCGCGACCCGGACGGGCACCGCGTCGAGGTCTACACCCAGGACTACTACACGGGCGACCCCGACAACCCGGTCGTCACGTGGGACGTGCACGACAACCAGCGCCGCGACTGGTGGGGCAACCCCGTCGTGCCGTCCTGGTACACCGAGGCCTCCCTCGTGCTCGACCTCGACGGCAAGCCGAAGCCTGTCGTCGCACGGACCGACTCCTCCGAGATGGACGTCACGATCGGTGCCGACGGGTTCTCCTACACCCGCAAGGGCGACGAGCCCGAGCAGCTGCCCAGCTGGAAGCAGGGCGAGTACAAGCTCGGCCACCAGCTCTGACCTGAGCGAGGCCCGCGCCCAACCTGCGCGGGCCTCGTCACGACGAAGGAGGGAACGCATGCTCGACCCCGACGTGATCGAGAAGATCGCTGCCGAGCTCGCCGAGGCGGGCCGCACCAAGGGCGTCATACCGCGCATCACCGCGCGCTACCCGGAGGCGACGGTCGAGGACTCGTACGCCATCCAGGGGGTGTGGCGCGACCAGATGCTGGCCTCGGGCCGGCGCCTCGTCGGCCGCAAGATCGGGCTCACCTCCAAGGCGATGCAGCAGGCGACCGGCATCTCGGAGCCCGACTACGGGGTGATGTTCGACGACACGGTCTGGGAGAACGGCTCGACCATCCCGTTCGACCACTTCTCCAACGTCCGCATCGAGGTCGAGCTCGCGTTCGTGCTCAAGGCCCCCCTCGAGGGGCCGAACTGCTCGCTGTTCGACGTGCTGCGCGCGACGGAGTACGTGACGCCAGCGCTCGAGGTGCTCAACTCGCACATCGAGCTCGAGGGCCGCACCATCGTCGACACGATCAGTGACAACGCGGCCTACGGCGGGATGGTGCTCGGCGGCATCCCCATGCGCCCCGACCAGGTCGACCTGCGCTGGGTCTCGGCGCTGCTCTATCGCAACGAGACGGTCGAGGAGACCGGCGTGGCCGCAGGCGTCCTGAACCACCCGGCGACCGGCGTCGCCTGGCTCGCCAACAAGTTCCACGAGCACGGTGCGCGCCTCGAGGCGGGGGAGATCATCCTGGCCGGGTCGTTCACCCGGCCGATGTGGGTCTCGCGCGGCGACAGCGTGCTCTGCGACTACGGACCGATGGGGACGATCACATGCCGCTTCGTCTGACCCCCACCTTCCGCGACCGCCTCGGTGGCGCCGCCCGCCCGCTCGTCGGCATGTGGGTCTGCTCCGGCTCGCCGCTCATCGCCGAGATCTGTGCCGGTGCCGGTCTCGACTGGCTCCTCATCGACATGGAGCACTCGCCCAACGGCCTCGAGTCCGTGCTCGGCCAGCTCCAGGCGGTCGCGGCCCACCCGGTGACGCCCGTCGTCCGGGTGCCGACGAACGACACGGTGACGATCAAGCAGGTTCTCGACCTCGGCGCGCAGAACCTCCTCGTGCCGATGGTCTCCACGGCCGACGAGGCTCGCGCCGCGGTGGAGGCGGTCCGCTATCCGCCGCGCGGCAAGCGAGGCGTCGGCTCGGCCCTCGCCCGGTCGGCACGCTGGAACCGGGTCGAGGGCTACCTCGAGCACGCCGACGAGCACGTGTCCCTCTTCGTCCAGGTCGAGACCACCGCCGGTGTCGAGGCGGCCGGGCAGATCGCGGCGGTCGACGGCGTCGACGGCGTCTTCGTCGGGCCGTCCGACCTGGCTGCCTCCATGGGGCTGCTCGGGCAGCAGTCCCATCCGGACGTGGTCGCGGCAGTCCACCGGACCTTCGAGGCGGTGCGCGCCGCGGGCAAGCCGGTCGGGGTCAACGCCTTCGTCCCCGACGTCGCGCGGTCCTACCTCGACGCAGGTGCGGCCTTCGTGCTGGTCGGTGCCGATGTCGCCCTCCTCGCCCGTGGCTCCGAGGCGCTCGCAAACGCCTTCATCCCGGCCGCGGGAGACACCGCCCCCGCCTCGTACTGAACGGAGCCGAGGGCGAAGTCGTGCCTCGGCGCCCGGTGCTCGGTTACCGTCGCCCCATGTCACAGAGCCCCGCCGACCGTCGCGACCTGCGTGCTGCCTTGAGGACCGAGCTCAAGCAGGCCATGCGGGACCGGAACCGGCACCATGTCGCTGCCTACCGGATCGCCCTGGCCGCCATCGACAACGCGGAGGCCGTGCCTCTCGGCTCCGAGCACCACGCGAAGGCCATCGAGACGTCCGCCGTCGGCGTCGGGGCCTCGGAGGTGAGCCGGCGCGAGCTCTCGCACGACGACATCCACGACCTCGTCCGGGGCGAGGCCGACGAGCTGCGCGCCGCCGCCGATGACGTCGAGCCGCACGACCCGGCCGAAGCCGAGGTCAAGCGTTCACAGGCGGGTGCGCTCGACCGGCTGCTGCGTCCGGCTGGGTCCTCAGCGGAACGGTAACCACGGCGTTGCCGTTCTGCCGAGGACCCGAGGCGGCGCGATCGGTCACGACGCGAGGTAGGCGTCGATCTGGTTGATGGCGAGCGTGGCTCCCTCCTCCATGCCCATCTCGAGGACCTGCTGCAGCGCCTCGGCGGAGTCGTACGAGCTGGTGAAGGTGGCGAGTGTCCCGCCGTCCCGGTCCTCGAACGTGTAGACGTTGTGGGAGACCGGCATGTCGGGGTTCGGGTTGAGCTCGGCATCGGCGAACCCGTCGTCGAAGCTGAAGCTGCGCGGCTCGTCGACGGCGGTGATCTGCCACCAGCCGCCATACTTCTCGCCCTCGGGGCTGGTCATGTAGTAGCGCGACCGGGACCCGACGGTGAGCGAGTGGTCGACGAAGGTGGCGGGGTACGTCGGTGGCCCCCAGACCTGCTCGAGCTGGCGCGGGTCGGCGTAGAGGGCCCAGACTCGCTCGACCGGGGCGGCGAACTCCGCCGTGATGGTGAGCGTGCGGTTGTCGATGTCCTTGCTGATGTTCGTGACGGGCATGTCACTTCTCCTCGCTGAGTAGTGCGTCGATGCGGTCGATCCGGCCGCGCCAGACGTCCTCGAGCTCCTCGAGCATCGAGGCGACGGCCCGGACGGCTTCCACGTCCCCGCTCGCGAGCTGCTCACGGCCGTTGCGCCGCTTGGTGAGCAGGCCCGCTCGCTCGAGGA
>DASSTN010000079.1:0-2411 GCA_035707905.1 Intrasporangium sp. | reverse complement strand
GCACCGCACCCAGGTGAGTCTCGGCGAGATCGTCGACGAGCACCCGCCGGAGCAGGGGCTCGCCGAGCTGATGGCCTACTTCGCCCTGCACGAGGACGGCATCGACCTCGTCATCGACGACACGGCGCGCCAGCGGGTCGCCTGGACCGACGACGACACGCGCCGCGAGGCCGACATCCCGACCCTGCTCTACGTCCGTCCCGACGGCAAGGACCGCTCATGACAACGATCCCGACCACGTTGACCCCGGGCGCCCCCGATGATGCGCTCGACCTGTCCCGCGTCGTCGTCCCGCTCCTCCGCGGTGTCGTCTACCAGGCCGACAACGCCGCGCTCTGGGCCCTGTTGCGCCGTCACCAGGCCCGGGTCAAGGACCACATGGCCGTCATGGGTCTCGAGCTCGTCATCGATGAGGCCGAGGGCTATGCCCACCTGCGGCAGATGGACTACGACGACGTCGACATCCCGCGGCTGATCCCCCGCCACCGGCTGTCGTTCCGGGTGAGCCTGCTCCTCGCGCTCCTGCGCAAGCGCCTCGCCGAGTTCGACGCGAGCAGCAGCGACCCACGGCTCATCCTGACCCGTGACCAGATCGCCGACCTGCTCCGCGTGCACCTGCCCGAGAGCACCAATGAGGTGCGGCTCACCAGCGAGGTCGACGCGCTCATCACGAAGGTCGCGGCGCTCGGCTTCCTGCGCCCGATCACGGGCCAGGACCGCACCTACGAGGTACGTCGCATCCTCAAGGCCTACGTGGACGCCCAGTGGCTCAACGAGTTCGACGAGCGGCTGCGTGAATACCTCGCGACCCTCGAACCCGCCGCAGCGGAGGACTCCGGCGACCCGGCGACCGATCGCGACGCCCCGAGCGGGCAGGAGCCCAACGATGGATGAGCTTCCCCTCGACGACTCGCTCGGCACCGCCGGCTACCGCCTCGACCATGTGGAGGTGCTCGGCTGGGGCACCTTCGACCGGGCCGTCTGGCGCTTCGACCTCGGCGGGCACACGTCCCTGCTCACCGGCGACATCGGGTCTGGCAAGTCCACCCTTGTCGACGCGATCACGACGCTGCTCCTGCCCGCCCACCGGATCTCCTACAACAAGGCCGCCGGCGCCGAGACCCGCGAGCGGAGCCTGCGCTCCTACGTCCTCGGCTACTGGAAGTCCGAGCGCAGCGAGACGACTGGCGTCTCACGCCCGGTCGGGCTGCGCGACCACACGTCGCACTCCGCGATCCTCGCCGTGTTCCGCAACGAGCGGCTCGACTCGGCGGTGACCCTCGCACAGGTCTTCTGGATGCCAGACGACCACGCCGGCCAGCCCAACCGCTTCTACGTCGTCGCCGACCGCGAGCTCGGGATCGTGAGCGACCTCAGCGACTTCGGCACCGACGTCGCCGCGCTCAAGAAGCGCCTCCGCGGCGCCGGCATCACCCCGCACGGCACGTTCCCCGACTACGAGCGGGCCTACCGCCGTGCCCTCGGCATCCCGTCGAGCCAGGCGATGGAGCTGTTCCACCAGACCGTGTCGATGAAGTCGGTCGGCAACCTCACCGACTTCGTCCGCGCCCACATGCTCGAGCCGTTCGACGCGGCCGCCGACGTCCGCAAGCTCGTCGCCCACTTCGAGGACCTCACGGCCGCCCACGATGCCGTCATCAAGGCCCGCTCCCAGCTTGCCCTGCTCGACCCGATCGTCGCCGGCTGCGACGAAGTGGCGCGGGTCCGGACGGACGTCACCGAGGCGACCGCTGCCCAGCAGGCCCTCCGGTATGCCGCAGCCGACGTGACGCTCGCGCTGCTCGCCCACGAGGTGACGCAGACCGAGGCGCAGCTCGCACACGAGCGGGAGCTCCATGCCCGTGCCCAGGAGACCGTCCAGTCGCTGCGCGCCGAGCACCAGGGCCTGCGCGACGCTCGCGCCGGGCACGCAGGTGGAAGGGTCGGCGCCCTCGAGGAGGCGAGGGAGCGGCATACCGAAGAACGGAAGGCTCGCGCCAAGCGGCACCGGGCCTGGAGCGAGGACCTGGCGGCGGCAGGACTCGAGCCGCTCGCCGATCCCACCGAGTTCGAGCGGGTCCGGGGCGAGGCGGACGCCGCGCAGACCGCAGTCGATGACGAGAGCAAGCGAGTTGCCGACCAGCTGACCGAGCACGCGGTCGACCGCCGTCAGCTGCGCGGCGAGTCGGACGAGATCCGGGCCGAGCTGATCAGCCTGCGCGAGCGCCGGTCGAGCATTCCCCGGGAGCTGCTCGCGTTGCGCGACCGGCTCTGCGAGGAGACCGGGGTCGCCGACGAGCGGGTCCCCTTCGTCGGCGAGCTCGTCCAAGTGCGTCCCGGCGAGGACCGTTGGCGGGGCGCAGCGGAGCGAGTACTGCGCGGCTTCGCGCTGTCGCTCATCGTCGATGACG
>DASSTN010000078.1:0-7039 GCA_035707905.1 Intrasporangium sp. | reverse complement strand
TGGGAGTCGGCCTCGACGACGACGTCGTAGCCCTCCCACGGCAGGCCGAGGTCCGTCCGGATCCGCCTCACCGCCTCGACGAGACGGCTGAAGTCGTCGAGCCGGCGCACCCCGCTGCCGCCCTCTCCGCCGAGCGCCGGGATGAGCCCCTGCCACCGAGCCGCCCGCTCGAGCGACCGCTGCCGCCTCCGGCCAGGTGCCTCCGCACCGACCACCCAGACGGGCGGGTGCGGACGCGACGGCGTGGGGGGCGGCAGCATGAACGAGTTGGGCCTGGCCGAGTAGTACTCCCCCTCGTAGGAGAACGGCTGCTCGCCGCCGAGGAGCCCGGCGAAGACCGCGAGCGACTCGTCGAGCTTCCGCGCTCGCGCGGCCCGGCCCTCGTCCGCCTCGAAGGCGAGCCACCCCTCGTGGAGGGCCCCGAGCCCGACCGACATGACGACCCGGCCGCCGCTGATCCGGTCGACCGACCCGACCCGGCTGGCGAGGTCCCAGGGCCGGTGTCGAGAGGCCGGCGTCAGCAGCGTGCCGAGGTGGATCCGCTCGGTCACCATCGCGGCGGCCCCCAGCGTCACCCACGCGTCGACGCCGTAGAGCGCCTCCCAGGTGAAGACGCCGTCCCACCCGCGCTGCTCACCCAAGCGCGCGAGGTCTGCGAAAGCCCGCTCAGCGGCATACGGCACGACGAACCCGAAGCGCATCCCCCATCCCTACCAGCGCACGCCGACAACGGCCGATGATGCAAGAACTTGCAAGATCCGGTTTGCGTTTTGCCGCGCATGAGGAACGATGGACGCCCGTGACCCGTACTGCTTCGCACCCCGCCGTCCACGCGGCGGCTCCCTTCCATCCCGTCGACGAGAGCAGCGCGTGGTGGCGCTCCGCCGTGATCTACCAGATCTACCCGCGCTCGTGGGCGGACTCCGACGGGGACGGCATGGGTGACCTGCCCGGGATCACCGCACGGCTCGAGCACCTGCGCTACCTCGGGGTCGACGCCATCTGGCTCTCCCCCTTCTACACGAGCCCGCAGGCCGACGCGGGCTACGACGTCGCCGACTACCGCGACGTCGACCCGCGCTTCGGCACGCTCGCCGATGCCGACGCCCTGCTCGCTCGGGCCCACGAGCTCGGTCTGAAGGTCATCGTCGACCTCGTGCCCAACCACTCCTCCGACGAGCACATCTGGTTCCAGGCGGCACTCGCCGCGGGGCCGGGGTCGCCGGAGCGGGAGCGCTACGTCTTCCGCGACGGCCCCGGCGCCACGGGCGACGAGCCGCCGAACAACTGGGACTCCGTCTTCGGTGGGTCCGCCTGGACGCGGGTGCAGGAGGCGGACGGGACGCCGGGACAGTGGTACCTGCACCTGTTCGACCCGAAGCAGCCCGACTTCAACTGGGACCACCCCGAGGTGCGGGCCGAGTTCGAGTCCGTCCTGCGCTTCTGGCTCGACCGGGGCGTCGACGGCTTCCGGGTCGACGTCGCCCACGGCCTCGTCAAGAAGCCGGGTCTGCCCGACTGGCACAACCGGACCCACATGCTCGGCGACACCGACGAGGCGGCGGCGCACGTCCTCGACAAGGTCAAGCCGCACCCGACGAACCTCTCCCCCTACTGGGACCAGGACGGCGTCCACGAGATCTACCGGTCGTGGCGCAAGGTCCTCGACTCCTACGGCACCCCCGACCGGATCCTCTGTGCGGAGGCCTGGGTCGAGCCGCAGGAGCGGGCAGTGCTCTACACCCGCCGCGACGAGATGCACCAGGCGTTCAACTTCGACTTCCTCGGCACGCCGTGGATCGCGGAGGACCTCGTCACCGTCATCCAACGGTCCCTCGAGGCGGCCGACTCGGTCGGGGCCCCGTCAACATGGGTGCTGTCGAACCATGACGTCGTCCGGCACACGACGCGCCTCGGGTACAAGCCGGGGACCAAGCGCAAGAACGGGATCGGCGCCGACGACCCCCAGCCGGACGTCGCGCTCGGCCTCAAGCGTGCGCGGGCCGCGACGGCCCTGATGCTCGCGCTGCCCGGCGGCGCCTACCTCTACCAGGGCGAGGAGCTCGGCCTGCCCGAGTCGACGACGATGCCCGACGAGTTCCGTCAGGACCCGACGTTCGTCCGGACCGGGGGCGAGGAGCTGGGCCGGGACGGCTGCCGGGTGCCGATGCCGTGGGTCAAGGACGCACCGGGTTACGGCTTCGGGCCCTCGGCGCTGACCTGGTTGCCGCAGCCGGCCGGCTACGGTGAGTACGCCGTCGACCAGCAGCGCGGGGTCGCGGGGTCGACGCTCGAGTTCTACCGGACGCTGCTCGCCACCCGGGCACGGCTCGGTCTCGGACGTGGCTCGCTCGCGCTCGTCGAGGGGTATGCCGCTGACGTCGTCGCGCTCGAAGCGGTCGGTCCCGAGGGGGCACGGGTGCTCGTCGTGGCCAACCTCGGCGAGGAGCCGGTGGAGCTGCCCGAGGACGCGGACGTCATCGTGACATCCGCGCCGCTCGAGGACGGCCGGGTGCCGACGGACACGACCGTGTGGGCGCGGCTGGCCTAGCGTTGGGGGCATGAGCATCCCCGTTGACCTCGCCGAGCTCGCCGACGCGGCGAGCAGGCATGACTTCGCCTACCTCGTCACGACCACCCCGGACGGGCCGGCGCACCTCGTCGCCGTCCAGCCGGTCGTGGAGGACCGTGTCGTCCGCGTCGCCGGGCTCGGGCGCCGGACGCTCGAGAACGCGGCGGCCAGGCCTCAGGTGACGCTGGCGTGGCCGCCACGCGTCGCCGGGGAGCACTCCCTCCTCGTCGACGGCACGGCAGAGGTGCCGGCCGGCGTCGAGGGCACCGTCGTGGTGACGCCGTCGCGTGCGGTGCTGCACCGACCGGCCCCGTCGCCGACACCGGCGCAGACCGATGACCCGTCGGCGTGTGTCTCGGACTGTGTCGAGGTGCCACTCGCGGGCGATCCGCGAAGCTGACGCGCGCGCCGCTACAGTCCCCACATGTCGTCGCGGCCGTACCTCAAGCCGACCCCGCTCGCGCTCGCGCACCGTGGCGGGGCGCTCTACGGCCCGAACCTCGGCCTCGAGAACACCCTCACCGCCTTCCGCAACGCCGTCGAGCTCGGCTACACCCACCTCGAGACCGACGTCCACGTGACCGCGGACGGACAGCTCGTCGCCTTCCACGACGACCGGCTCGACCGGGTGACGGACGGCAGCGGCCTCATCCGCAACCTGCCCTGGAGCGAGATCCGGCAGGCGAAGATCCATGGCCACGAGCGGATCCCGCTGCTCACCGAGGTGCTCGACGAGTTCCCCGGCATCAAGCTGAACATCGACCTCAAGGCGAACGACACGGCGGAGCCGACGTGGGAGGTCATCCGGTCCCGTGGCCTCGTGGACGACTTCTGCATCGGCTCGTTCTCCCAGCGGCTCATCACCCGGTTCCGCCGCCTGAGCGCCGGCCGGGTCGCGACGGCTGCCTCACGACCGGGGGCGGCCCTCATGGTTCTCGGCCCCCGCTGGCTCTCGCGCATGCTCCGCTCGCCGGCCGACGTCTTCCAGGTGCCGACCATGATCACACCGCGGGGGCGCCAGGTCGCGGTCGTCACGCCGAAGCTCGTCGACGTCGCGCACCGCTACGGGAAGCAGGTGCACGCCTGGACGATCGACGACCCGGACGAGATGGAGCGGCTGCTCGACCTCGGCGTCGACGGGATCGTCAGCGACCGCATCGACGTGCTCAAGGACGTCCTGACGAGACGCGGAGTCTGGAGCGGCGGCTGACGCCGCCTCCCGCTGCCAGCTGACGCCTGACCAAGAGGTGACGTTGCCCTGCCGTGCCGCCCGGCCGTGTCACCGCGCGAGGACGTGCCCCCTCGTGGTGCTGAGGCGCGTCCACGGCCCGTGCATCGTCACGGAGGCCAGCTCCCCTGCATGGGTGAACCCGAGCGCGTGGGCGGCGAACGCCATACCCGACGGGACCGGTGGGACCGTGTCGGTCGGCTCGCTCCAGACCCGGCGCCGCAGGTCCTCGACCGCGAGCGAGCCGGCACCCTCGGGCACGGCGCGGGCAACGGTCTCGATGCCCCGCTTGGCGGCGCGGTCGAGGTCGGCGCAGTCGACCTCACCGACCCGCTCCCAGCCACCGCGGGGCGGCGAGACGCCGGCCCAGGCAGGAGTCACCGTGGTCGGCGGGACCGGGAAGGAGCTCGCCCCGGTGGAGCGCGCCAGGCGGTCCGAGACCGCGGCGATCGGCACCGTCGCGTCGACCGGTGCGGCACCGGCGACGGGCATGACCCGCATCCCGAGGACGCGGCCCTCACCGAGCAGGCCGGCGGCGTCGAGCACGGCGACGGTCAGGACGAGCATCGGTCCCAGCGTCTGGATCCGCACCGCGCCGTCCACGCTGACATGGCGGGCGCGCGCGATGAAGGTGCCGAAGTCGGCCTGGACACGAGGGTCGTTGAACTCGATCGCGGTCACCGACGCCGCCTGCGCAGGGGTGCCGGCCTGCCCTTGACCGCCTCGAGCGAGGCGCGCTCGTCCGGGCGCATCCTGCGGGGCGAGGCCGTGGCGAAGTCATACAGCGCCAGCTCCGTCTCCGCCACCGCGTAGATGTCGTCGCCGACCCCCTCGGGGTCCGTCACGATGTAGGCCACGTCGAAGCCCGCCCCGCCGATCCGGGACACCCACATCTCGATCCGCACCGGCTCGTGGCGGAACCCCAACGGGCGCCGGTACTCGATCTCGTGGCGCGACACGAGGACTCCCTCGTCGAGCAGGGAGCGGTCCTGGTCGAACCAGTCGCGGAAGGCGATGACGCGGGCGTCCTCGAGCAGCCGGAGGAACTGCACGTTGTTGATGTGGGCGTAGGCGTCCATGTCGGACCAGCGAAGGGCCACGTGCGCGGCATAGGCCGGGACGAGGGCCGACGGGCCCTCGCTCGCCCCTGTTCGCTCGGCTCCGGACGCCGCTCGTCCCTCGCTCGGGTCCTGACTCGGGTCAGCGCTCATGAGGCCATCCTTCCAGCCCGCTTCGTCCACAGACGGGAGGTATGCCGCCGAGCTCGGTCGGTGCCCCGACGTAGGTTGGGTGCCATGCCAGTCACCACAGACCTGCGCGAGCGCGCCCTGACCGAGCTGCGCCGACTCGTAGGACGGCCCGACGTCGACTTCCGCGAGGGCCAGCTCGAGGCGATCGAGGAGCTCGTCGCCGGCCGGCGCCGCGTCCTCGTCGTCCAGCGCACGGGCTGGGGCAAGTCCGCGGTCTACTTCGTCGCGACCGGGCTGCGCCGGGCCGAGGGAGCCGGGCCGACGGTCATCGTCAGCCCCCTGCTCGCCCTCATGCGCGACCAGATCTCCGCGGCCGAGCGCGCCGGGATCCGCGCGGTGACCCTCAACTCGACCAACGCCGACGAGTGGGGTGCCGTCTCCGCGGCTCTCGCTCGCGGCGAGGTCGACGTCCTCCTCGTCAGCCCCGAGCGGCTCAACAACCCCCGCTTCCGTGACGAGCAGCTCCCGGCCCTCGCCCGCTCCTGCGGGCTGCTTGTCGTCGACGAGGCACACTGCATCAGCGACTGGGGCCACGACTTCCGTCCCGACTACCGGCGCATCCGTGACCTGCTCACCTCCCTGCCCGAGCAGACCCCGGTCCTCGCGACGACGGCCACCGCCAACGCGCGCGTCGTCACCGACGTCGTCGAGCAGCTCGGGGCCGGCGGCCGAGACGTGTTGACGCTGCGAGGGCCGCTCGCGCGTGAGTCCCTCCGGCTGGGCGTCATGCCACTGGGCGCCCCGGAGCAACGGCTCGCCTGGCTCATCGCGCACCTCGGCGAGATGACCGGGAGCGGCATCGTCTACGCGCTCACCGTGGCGGCGGCCGAGGACGTCGCGACCGCCCTGTCCGAGGCCGGGCACTCCGTGGCCGCCTACACGGGTCGCACCGAGCCGGCCGAGCGAATCCGGCTGGAGGAAGCGCTGCGGGACAACGAGATCAAGGCGCTCGTCGCGACAAGCGCCCTCGGCATGGGCTTCGACAAGCCTGACCTGGGCTTCGTCATCCACCTCGGCGCACCGGCCTCGCCGGTCGCCTACTACCAGCAGGTGGGGCGGGCCGGCCGGGCCACCGACCGCGCCGACGTGCTGCTGCTGCCGGGCCCCGAGGACAGGGACATCTGGCGCTACTTCGCCTCGGCCTCGATGCCCCGGCAGGACCAGGCCGATGCTGTGCTGCGGGCCCTGGCCGACTCGCCCAAGCCGCTGTCGACCGTCGCCCTGGAGTCGATCGTCGACATCCGGCGGACCCGCCTCGAGCTGCTCCTCAAGGTGCTCGACGTCGACGGGGCCGTCCAGCGGGTCCAAGGCGGCTGGGCGGCGACCGGCGCACCGTGGGCCTACGACGAGGAGCGCTATGGCCGCGTCTCGGAGGCCCGGGAGCGGGAGCAGCAGCTCATGCTCGACTACGAGCGGACGACGGCCTGCCGGATGGCCTTCCTGCAGCAGTGCCTCGACGACGAGTCCGCCGCCCCCTGTGGGCGCTGCGACGCCTGTGCGGGGCCGTGGTTCGACGCGACCCTGCCCGAGGCGGCGCTCCGGGTGGCAAGCGAGCGGCTCGAGCGGCCCGGTGTCGTCATCGAGCCCCGCGCCCAGTGGCCCAGCGGGATGGACCGGCTCGGGGTTCCCCGCAAGGGCCGTATCGCCCCCGACGTGGCGATGGCACCGGGCCGCGCGGTCGCCCGGCTGAGCGACCTCGGGTGGGGCCAGCGACTGCGGGAGCTCCTGCGCGGCGAGGACGCCGACGCGCCCGAGCCCGTCGTGCGCGCCTGCGTCGCGGTGCTCGCGGCGTGGGACTGGGCCCAGCGTCCCGCAGCGATCGTCGCCGTGCCGTCCCGGCGCCGGCCCCGCCTCGTCCACTCCCTCGCCGAGCAGCTGGGCCGCCTGGGGAGGCTGCCCGTCCTCGGCGAGCTCGACCTCGTCGAGGGCGGCCCGACCGGCGAGCCCGGCGGCAACAGCGCCTTCCGGCTCGCCGGGGTGTGGGGACGG
>DASSTN010000077.1:0-3538 GCA_035707905.1 Intrasporangium sp. | reverse complement strand
GCGACCCGGCAGCCCGCACCGGCGACCCGGCAGCCCGCGCCGGCGACCCGGCATCGGGGAACGGCAGCCCGCCGCTGGAGCCCGGCACCTGGAGCTGGCTCGTCGACCTCACGGCGCGCCTCGTCGAGGAGCACCCGTCGGCCCGCGCCGCCGCAGGGGGCGTCGTCCTCCGCGCCCGCGGGCTGCCCCAGTCCCACGGCGAGGCTCTCGAGACCCTGACCGCCCTCGCCGCCGGACACCTGCCTGGCCCCACGGCCACGGTCGAGCAGGCTTGGGCGCCGGTCACGACGAACCGCGCCGTGAGCGGCATACGCTCCACGGCGCTCCTCGGCCCCGTCGCGACCCTGCGGGCCCACGACGGCGAGCAGGGCACCGACTACGCGAGCACCCTGGCAGCGTGGCTCGACCACCCCGGCGACCCCCGCGCTGCGGCAGCGCGCCTGCATGTCCACCCCAACACGCTGCGCTACCGGATGCGCCGGCTCACCGAGGTCGTCGACCTCGATCTCGAGGACCCGGAGACTCGGCTTGCGCTTCGCCTCCAGCTCCGCGCCCTCGGACACTGAGGAGCGTGGAGGCGCGCTCAGGGCCCTTGGAACGACGAGAGGGCACGCTCACGCGTCCCCCCCAACCTGGCGGTCTGTGCAGTTATAGGTCCGCGAGCAGTCCTCGCACCTCGGACTCCTTGTAGCGGCGGTGGCCGCCGAGGGTCCTGATGGACGTGAGCTTGCCCGCTTTGGCCCAGCGCGTCACAGTCTTCGGGTCAACCCTGAAGAGTGCCGCGACCTCCGCGGGCGTGAGTAATTTGTCGGTTTCCCGGCGGTCTTGTGTCGTCATCTAAGTGTTCCCCCACCTGCCGCAACGAGCGGCGACACAGTATGGCTCCTGGCTTGGATGCCACCGCTCCAGCCTAGGGGGCGCCGTCGGCAGGGGCAGCACATTCCACGAAAAGGACCCATATCGGGGACGCAAGCCCCCGCCGGAGCGGCGACAAGGCGAAATTTGCCCCGCTCATGTAGCGTTAGCACCACGAGAACACACACATTCCCGGGGCCGCTACGCGGACGTCGGGGGGCCCACGGGTTCCTCGAGGGGCGATGCCGTCCCGGCACGACGCACGAGGGGGTCACGCCATGGGGCGCGGCCGAGCCAAAGCCAAGCAGACCAAGGTCGCACGGCAGCTCAAGTACTACACGCCTGACACGGACTTGAGCGCACTGGAGCGCGAGCTCCACAAGGCGTCCGAGACCGACCGCAAGGACACCTCGCGGTTCGACGAGGACAACTACGACGACTACGGGAAGTGGGCCGCGGGCGAGCCCTGATCTCGCCCCACTCTCTTCGCAGGCCTCGTGCATCGGGTGAGGCGCCCGCCCAGGGGGTGGCGTGCTCGACGCGAGGGTTGCGTGTGCCCGTGGGAGGGTTGGCCTCGCCAGCCCGGCCCGGCAGCGGCTGACCCTGCTGTCGTCCAGCAGGCCCGCGTGTCAGGCCGGGTGCGAGCCGACCACCTGGACGGCGCCGCCCTCGACCCCCTTGGCCCCACGGACGACCTCCGCGGCGGGGTCGATGCGCGCGTCGTCCTCGGTCGTGACCTCCCCGAGTCGCCATGCCCGGATGCCGCTCAGCTCGGCGACCTCGCACGCGCGGTCCGCCTGGCCGCCGGGGAGCACGACGACGAAGCCGACGCCCTGGTTGAGCGTCCGCTCGAGGTCCCCTTGGGGCACTCGGCCGAGGGCCTGGACCGTGCTGAAGACTGCCGGCGGCGTCCAGGTGCCACGGTCGAGGCGGGCGAAGAGCCCGGCTGGGAGGACCCTGGCGAGGTTTGCGGCGAGCCCGCCCCCAGTGACGTGGGAGAGCGCGTGGACGTCGAGACCGTCGGTGCGGATCAGGTCGAGCAGCGGCTTGGTGTAGATCCGGGTCGGCTCGAGCAGCTCCTCCCCCAGGGTGCGCCCGAACTCGTCGACGTGCCGGTCGAGGGTCCAACCCGCCGCGTCGATGACCCGGCGGACGAGGCTGTAGCCGTTGCTGTGCAGGCCGCTGCTCGCGAGGGCGACGACCGCGTCACCGGCACGGACGCGCTGGGGACCCAGCACGTCGTCGTGCTCGACGACACCCGTGGCCGCTCCCGCAACGTCGTACTCGTCGGGGTCGAGCAGCCCGGGGTGCTCGGCCGTCTCGCCACCGACGAGCGCGACACCTGCCTGCTCGCAGGCGCGCGCGATCCCGCCGACGATCGCAGCGATGCGCTCGGGCACCACCCTGCCCGTGGCGATGTAGTCGGTCATGAAGAGCGGCTCGGCGCCACACACGACGATGTCGTCGACGACCATGCCGACGAGGTCGAAGCCGATGGTGTCGTGCTTGTCGAGCGCCTGGGCGATCGCAACCTTCGTGCCGACCCCGTCGGTGCTCGTGGCGAGAACCGGGCGGTTCATGCGCGCGAGGGCGCTGGCGTCGAACATCCCGGCGAAGCCGCCGAGGCCGCCCAGCACCTCGGGACGCGTGGCGCGGCGGACCGAGGACTTCATCAGCTCTACGGCCCGGTCACCCGCCTCGACGTCGACCCCGGCCGCGGCGTAGGTGATGGGGGCTGAGGCCCTGCCCGTCCCGGCCTCGGACGTGGTCCGGTTGGTGGCGTCGTCGGTGGCCGGTTCGGCTGGCTCATGCGTCACCGCGCCAGCCTAGCGAGCGCCGGCGGTCGGCCGATCCGCGCCCGTGGTTGGCCGGTACGTGCGGGCGATGTGCGCAGGAGGTCCCGAAGGGCGCAGAACTGGGTGAAATATCGCTCGGCTCTGCACATACCGGCCCTACCTGCGCAGGTCAGCGACACGTGCCCAGCCCCTGGGGCCCTCTGGGACGGCCGTTGCGCCGCTCAGGGGTGCTCGAGCGCGCCTGACCCGCCGGTGCCGACGCCGATCGGCACCCCCTCGACGTCGGTGTCGATCGACCGGTCGTGCCCGGTGCGGACCTCGAGTGGCAGAGTCTCGAGGACGTGCTTGCCGATCCGGCCGTCCTCGGGCAGCTCGATCGGGTAGCGGCCGGTGAAGCAGGCGGTGCAGAGCTGCTCACGCGGCTGGCCGGTCGCCCCGATCATGCCCTCCTCGGAGATGTAGCCGAGCGAGTCCGCCCCGATCGACGCGCGGATCTCCTCCACGCCCAGGCCCGTCGCGATGAGCTCGGCTCGGGTCGCGAAGTCGATCCCGTAGAAGCATGGCCACTGCACCGGCGGCGACGAGATCCGGACGTGGACCTCGGCGGCCCCGGCCTCGCGGAGCATCCGGATCTGGGCCCGCTGGGTGTTTCCCCGAACGATCGAGTCGTCGACGACGACGAGCCGCTTGCCGCGGATCGTGTGCTCGAGCGGGTTGAGCTTGAGCCGGATGCCGAGCTGGCGCAACGTCTGCGAGGGCTGGATGAAGGTGCGCCCGACGTAGGCGTTCTTGACGAAGCCCTGCCCGAACGGGATGCCTGACTCCTGCGAGTAGCCGACGGCGGCCGGCACGCCCGACTCGGGGACACCGATGACGAGGTCGGCGTC
>DASSTN010000076.1:0-8084 GCA_035707905.1 Intrasporangium sp. | reverse complement strand
CGAAATCGGGCATTACGGGGCAATTCCTCCGGCTCACAAGGCTTTTCGCGGCTCCGAGTGCGCAACATCGCTCGCTTCCTGCTAGACATGGCCGCGTGATGGCACGCTATGGCACGGACGGGCACTCGGGGCCCGACCATGAGGAGGAGGAACGATGAGCGAGGCGACCTCCGGGGCGAAGCCGAGCTTCGGAAACATCGCGTTCGACTGTCAGGAGCCCGAGAAGCTGGCCGACTTCTACGCGGGTCTGCTCGGTGGTGAGGTCGATGCCGACCCCGAGGGCGACTGGGTGTCCATGCACTGGGACGGTCCGGACCTCGCTTTCCAGCACGCCCCGGGTCACCAGCCGCCGAGCTGGGAGGACGGTGAGCTGCAGGCGCACCTCGACTTCCTCGTGGAGGACATCGAGTCGGCGCACGCCCGGGTCCTCGAGCTCGGGGGCCGGGCACTCGACCCGACGACCGAGCCGCGGCGCGGGGAGGAGCGGGGCTTCCGGGTCTACGCAGACCCGGCGGGCCACCTCTTCTGCCTGTGCCGGCCGGGCCCTGACTCTTGGCGCTGACGCTGGCGCTGACGCGCCCCTGGCGGTGACTCGGGCCCCGGCGCTGACGCGGTGGTCGTGCTCGGGTCAGCCCTGGTAGCCCTCGACGATCCCCGGCGGGCGCACCTGCGCCTCGTCGGGGTTCTGGTCGAACTCGCGCTTGGCGCGGCGCTGGCGCAGCAGGTCCCAGCACTGGTCGAGCTCGACCTCGAGCCGGCCCAGCCGGTCCTGCTCCTCGTCGCCGCCGACGGCGCCGGCCTCGCGGGCGGACCGCAGCCGGTGTTCCTCGTCGATGAGCCGCTTGATGTGGTCCTGGATCGAGGCGTCGTCAGCCATTCCGCCACTATCGCACGGGCATCGGGTGCGGTGGAGCGCGTGTGGCCCGTTGCTGGTCGGCCCCATGCTGCCCGGCGGACCCCCGCGGAGCGCTTACTACCGACGAGTACAATTGCTGTATGACGACCGCGGACGTCTCGATCTCGGCGCTCGCATCCCGGTGGAAGGGCGAGAGCCACATCGCGGACCTGGACGGCCCGGTCCACTGGGTCGACTTCGGTGCGCCGGACGGGGATGACCGGGCACCGGTCGTCCTCGTGCACGGCCTCGGCGGGTCGCACCTGAACTGGCTGCGGATCGCCCCCGCCCTCGCCGAGCACCGGCACGTCGTGGCCGTGAACCTGCCGGGCTTCGGCCTCACGCCCGCCGCCGGCCGCCGCACGTCGGTCCACGCGAACGCCCGCGTCCTCGCCCGGTACATCGACGAGGTGCTCGGGCGCCCGGCTGTCCTCATCGGCAACTCGATGGGCGGCATGGTCTGCCTCATCCTCGCCGCCCACCGCCCCGAGCTCGCGGCCGGACTGTGCCTCGTCGACCCCTCGCTGCCGCTCGTCCATCGCCACCAGGACCGCCTCGTCGCCGCCCGGTTCGCACTCTTCTCGCTCCCCTTCCTCAGCCGCACCTACCTGCAGCGCAACCGCCGGCGCTTCGACCCGGAGGAGCAGGTCCGCCGGATCCTCGAGCTCTGCTTCGCGGACCGCTCCCGGATCGACCCCGAGGTCCTCGAGGCCGAGATCGCCCTCGCCCGCCACCGCTCGACCCTTCCGGGCGCTGACGCGGAGTTCCTCGGCGCCGCGCGCTCCCTGCTGCGGGTGCTCGCACGGCGGCGCACGTATGCCGCCCAGATCCGTTCGGTCCGCCATCCGGTCCTGCTCGTGCACGGTGAGCAGGACCGCCTCGTCCCGTTCGTGGCGGCCCAGATGGCCGCGGCCGACAACCCGCGCTGGGAGACGTTGTTCCTGCCCGGGGTCGGCCATGTGCCGCAGCTGGAGGTGCCCGAGCTGGTCCTCGACCGGCTCATACCGTGGCTGGACGGCATCCGGCGCGCCTGACCCGAGGCCGGTGGACGGCCCGGTGCAGCCGACAGCCGGGGGCCGTTACCCAGCGGCGCGCGGCTCCTCCACGCACTGGGCATAGCTGCGCAGGAGGTCGGGCCACTCCGTGAACTTCTTCCGCTCGGCGATGTTGCCCTCGGTCCAGCCGTCCTGGGTCAGGGTGACCCGGGTCTGCGCCCCGGTCGGGGTCGGCTCGAAGTCGACGAGCACGCGGGTCGGGTAGTCACGGTCCAGCGCGAGCCAGAACGACATCGAGAACCGGCGTCCGGGCTCGTACTCCATGACCCGCCCGACCGGATAGCGCACCCCGTCGGAGTGCTCAAAGACGACGTCCTCACCGGCGCAGTCCGGGACATGGACGCTCGAGTACGTGTGCGGCGCGGCGGTGAGTCGGGGGTCCCACCACCTGCCGAAGTCCTCGGTGAAGACCTCGAAGGCCCGGTCCGGTGCCGCGGCGACGACGACGGAGTGCACGATCGGCTCACCCATGCCTCTCGACCTTAGCCGCGTCCCTCGCAGCCGGGAGGCAGCCGATCCACCCGAAGACCTGAGCCCACAGCGGCCGCGGTGACGACGATGAACCGGCGAAAACCGGTCGCCCGGCGTCAGACCCCGGCAGTAGCGTGGAAGGCCGCAGCGTGGCACCGCGTCGTCGCCGTGCCCCCGCCGCGCCCAGAGCGCGGCTCTCCCCTCACTCCATCGACGAAAGGGTCCTTGCCGTGGCCCAGACCGCCCCAGCCCCCACAGAACTCCCCGACAAGATCGATGCCGCCGTCCTCAAGGTCGCCGGCGTCGTGGTGCTCGGCGCCATCATGTCGATCCTCGACATCACGGTCGTGAACGTGGCGCTTCCGACCTTCGTGCAGGCCTTCTCCTCTGACCCGACCCACCCGCTCGAGTACTCGACGGTCGCGTGGACCATCACGGCCTACACGCTCGCGCTCGCGACCGTGATCCCGCTGACGGGCTGGGCCGCGGACCGCTTCGGCACGAAGCGGCTCTACATCCTCGCCCTGCTGCTCTTCACGGCGGGTTCCGCACTCTGCGGGCAGGCGAACTCGATCGGCATGCTCATCGCCTTCCGGGTCCTCCAGGGTCTCGGCGGCGGCATGCTCATGCCGCTCGGCATGACGATCATGACGAAGGCTGCCGGGCCGCACCGGATGGGCCGGCTCATGGCGATCCTCGGCATCCCGATGCTCCTCGGCCCCATCTTCGGCCCGATTCTGGGCGGCTGGCTCATCGACCACTACTCGTGGCACTGGATCTTCCGGATCAACATCCCGATCGGCATCGTCGCCATGCTCTACGCGTCCTGGGCCCTGCAGAAGGACCGTCCGGAGCCCTCCGAGTCCTTCGACGTCGTCGGCATGCTGCTCATGTCTCCCGGTCTCGCCCTCTTCCTCTACGGCATCAGCTCGATCCCGGGCGAGGGCACGTTCTTCGCCAAGAAGGTCGCGATCCCCGCGACGATCGGTGTCCTCATGCTCGCCGCCTTCGTCGTGTACAGCTTCAAGCCGAAGCACCCGCTGCTCGACCTGCGCCTCTTCGCGAACCGCAACCTCACCGTCGCGATCCTCACGATGTTCCTCTTCGCCGCGTCGTTCTTCGGTGCGCTCTTCCTCGTGCCGACCTACTTCCAGCTCGTGCGTGGAGAGCTGCCGGTGGACTCCGGCTGGCTCGTCGCCCCGCAAGGCATCGGTGCGATGGTGACCATGCCGATCGCCGGTGCCCTGGCGGACCGCTTCCCGATCGGCCGGATCGCCCCGTTCGGGCTGCTCGTCATCATCGCCGGGATGTTCGCCCTCACCCAGGTCACCGCGGACACGTCCTACTGGGGCTACCTCATCCCCGTCCTGTTCATCATGGGCCTCGGCATGGGCGCGACGATGATGCCGATCATGACGTCGGCGCTGAAGACGTTGCGCGCCCACGAGGTCGCCCGCGGCTCGACGCTGCTCAACATCACCCAGCAGGTCGCGAGCTCGATCGGTGTCGCGGTCATCTCGGTCGTCTACACGAACTACCTCAACGCCAAGCCGCTCGCCGGTGCCGCCATCGCGGCCCGCCGGGACCCGGCGATCCTCGAGAAGATCGGCGGTCAGGCGGGGATGGCCCAGGGACTGTCGCAGGCAGCCGAGGCGTTCGCCCAGACCTTCCTTGTCGGCGCGATCCTCGTCAGCCTGACGCTCATCCCGGCGCTCTTCCTGCCCCGCAAGCACGAGGAGTCGCACCTGCTCGAGGCCGAGCCGGAGGCGCCGCCCGTCATGCTGCACTGAGCCCCGTGGGCCGGGTCCGGCCCGCACGGGCCGGACCTGGGCGAGAATGGAGCGATGGCTACGCAGAGCTACGACATCGCGGTCATCGGTCTCGGCCCCGGCGGTGAGCACGTCGCGGGTGAGCTCGCCTCGGCGGGGCTGTCGGTGCTGGCGGTGGACCATCGTCTCGTCGGCGGGGAGTGCCCCTACTGGGCCTGCATCCCCTCGAAGATGATGGTCCGGGCCGGAGCGTCCCTCGCCGAGGCCCGCCGCGTGCCGCAACTTGCCGGACGCACGGGCGAGGTGGTCCCCGACTGGCGCCCGGTGGCCAGGCGGCTGCGGGACGAGGCGACGGACGACTGGGACGACAAGGTCGCGGTCGAACGGTTGACGAGCAAGGGCGTCACCTTCATCCGGGGCACCGGTCGGGTTGTGGATGCCCACGAGGTGGAGATCGACGGGAAGACCTACCGCATCGGTAGGGGCATCGTCGTCAACACCGGCACGAACCCCCTCATCCCGCCCATCGAGGGCATCGAGGAGGTGGACATCTGGACGAACCGGGACCTCGTCGAGGCCCCCGAGCTGCCCCGCTCGATGGCGATTCTCGGCGGCGGCGCGATCGGTTGCGAGTTCGGTCAGGTGCTCGCCCGCTTCGGCCTCGCCGTGACGATCATCGAGTCGGGCCCCCGCCTGCTGGCGAGCGAGGAGCCCGAGGCGTCCGAGCGGCTGCAGGAGGTCTTCGAGGCAGAGGGGGTACAGCTGAGGGTGGGCTCGACCGCCACGAAGGTCACGGGTGGTGCCGGTGAGGTCGAGCTCACCCTCGACGACGGCTCCACCGTCAGTGCCGAGCGGCTCCTCGTCGCGACCGGCCGGCGGGTCGACCCGGCCGCGGCCGGTCTCGACCGGGTCGGCGTGGACCCCAGCGCGCACGCCGTGCCCATCGACGAACGGTGCCGGGTGACCGACGGGATCTGGGCGATCGGCGACATCACCGGCAAGGGTGCCTTCACCCACGTCTCGATGTACCAGGCGGGCATCGTCGTGCGCGACCTTCTCGGCCAGGACGCCCCTGCCGCCGACTACCGGGCGCTGCCCCGCGTCACCTTCACGGAGCCCGAGGTCGGGGCAGTGGGCCTCACCGAGTCACAGGCCCGGGAGCAGGGCATCGACGTCCGCACCGGCTCGGTGCCGGTCCCGGAGACGAGTCGCGGCTTCGTCCAGGGACCGGGCAACGAGGGCATCATCAAGCTCGTCGAGGACGCATCACGCGGGGTGCTGGTCGGGGCCACCTCGATGGGACCGGCAGGTGGAGAGGTGCTCGGGGCGCTCTCCGTCGCGGTGCACGCAGAGGTCGGGGTCGAGACGCTCCGCTCGATGATCTACGCCTATCCCACCTTCCACCGCGGCATCGAGTCGGCCCTGGCGAATCTTGGTTGACGGCCGCCCTTCTGGTGCGGGTGACAGGGGCGCACGCTCCGAGGGTAAAGGGGGCGAAATATCACGAAGGCGTGCATGGACCCGGCGGCTTCTGGTGAAGTTGCGACTGGTGGGATTCCGGGACGCGTCCGGGCCGGGACATGGGATATTGACGCACGGACGAAATGAGAGGGTGGCGGGGAATGGCAGAGATTGACCTGAATGGGGACTGGGACCTCGACCCGAGCCACACGCGGATCGGGTTCTCGGCCCGGCACGCGATGGTGACGACGGTGCGGGGCTCCTTCAACGACGTCGAGGGCCACCTGCACGTGGACCTCGACGACATGACGAAGACGACCGCCGTCGTGCGGCTCAAGACGGCGAGCGTCGACACTCGCAACGCCCAGCGCGACGAGCACTTGCGCAGTGCGGACTTCTTCGACGTCGAGCGCTGGCCCGAGATCGTCTTCGAGAGCACGAACATCGAGGAGGTCGAGGAGCGCGCCTACACGGTCAGCGGGAACCTCACGATCCGCGACATCACGCGGCCGATCGTCGTGCCGCTCGAGCTGATGGGCGTGCAGGACGACGCCCAGGGCAACGTGCGCGCGGGCTTCGAGGGGAGCCGACGGGTCAACCGCCGCGACTTCGGTCTCGAGTGGAACGTCGCGCTCGACGCAGGCGGTGTCCTGGTGTCGGAGAAGATCTCGCTCGAGTTCGAGATCTCGGCCATCAAGCGGAAGGACGGCGGCGAGGAGCAGGGCCACTGACGGTCCTCGGTGGGTGAGGTGCCTCCCGGGGGAAGATGGGCTCATGGCGCTGGCCGTCTGCCTGCTCTTCGACCGCCGAGGTGACCGCCTCATGCGGGAGCTGTGGGCGCGCCTCGAGGACAGCGGGATCCGGACTCTCCAGTCCCACACCCACGGGCGTCACCTGCCGCACCTGTCGTACGCCGTTCTGCTCGAGTGGCAGCTCGACACGGTCCGCGAGGCCCTGGCGGTCCTGCCACCGGCTGACAGCTTCGAGCTGAGCTTCCACGGCACCGTCGCCTTCCCCCGCGGTCGAGCCGCCCTGGTGCCCGCGGTGTCCGTCGATCTGGTGCGCCGGCAGGAAGCCGTGGCACGTGCCGTGGCGGGGACCGGCGGCAAGCTCCACCGACACTACGAGCCCGGGTCGTGGGTGCCACACGTGTCGCTCGCGACCGGCGCCACGGGCCTGCAGCTGCCGATCGTGGTCAAGGCGGTCGCCGACGTCCTGCCGCTCACCATCACGGTCAACCGCGCCATCGTCATCGACAGCTCGACCGGCCAGGCCTGGCCGCTGCCGTATCTCCTCTAGCTGCCGGCGTGACCGGTCGCTTCCGGCTCCTCCGCGTCACCGCCGAGGAGCGGCTCGAGGGCGAGCAGGATGACGATGGCGGCGAGTGGGATGAGGTCCCAGGGGAGGGCGAGCAGGACGACGCCGCTGGCAGCGAGCGACATACTGCGGGGCGGCAGCGAGAGGACGGGGGAGGCGAGGGCGAGCAGGAGGAGCAGGGCGGCGCCGAGCAGCACCGGACCGCCGGCGAGGAGCCAGCCCGGGGCGCCGTCCGTGGCGACCGCACCGCCGATACCCCGGACGAGCGCGACCCAGGTCGTCAGGCCGGTCCCGGCAATGGCTGCGCCGAGCCCGGCATTGGCGAGGACCCGACCGGGGCCGGCCACCGTGACGTGCCGCAGGCCGGCGGCCAGGCCGACGAAGGAGAACACCGCTGCGATGAGCGCGGCCTGCGCGAGGAACCACATGACACCGCTGCGACCGTGCTGCCCCAGGTCGTCGACCCACACGAGGATGCCGTGCGCGAAGAGGAGCATCGGGGCGGTGAGGACGAGCTCGCGTGCCGCACCCGGGAGCGCGGGTGCGGCCACGGTCCCGGTTGTCCGGTGCGGCAGGGTGGGGAGGGCCATGCTCCGAGCATTCCGGGATCCAGCCGGTTCTCCCATGGGGGACGACCCCGGTTCGACCCTGCTTCGACCCTGAGGCAGCCCGAGCGGAGCGCCCCGAACGGGCTCACGCCCCGACGGGCAGGTGCTCCTGGAGGAAGGCGACCGTCCGGTCCCACGCCTGGGCCGAGGCCGCTGCGTGGTGCCACGGCAGGTCGGGGTTGTCGAAGGCGTGGTCGGCGCCCTCGTACTCATGGAAGACGGTCGCCGGCGAGGCGGTCACCGCGGCCCGCACTTTCGCGACCGACTCCTGGTCGATGAACGAGTCGGCGGTGCCGAAGTGGTGCAGGCTCGGCACGGTCACTCGCGGCGCGATCTCGAGGAGCATGGGCAGGGCCGAGCCGTAGTAGCTGACGAGTGCCTCGACCGGTTCCTTCGCCGCGATGTTGAAGGCGAGGCCTCCGCCGAAGCAGAACCCGACGAGACCGACCTTCCCCGTCACCTCGTCTCGCCCGCGGAGCCACTGCACCGCGGCCACGCCGTCCCGGAC
>DASSTN010000075.1:0-2287 GCA_035707905.1 Intrasporangium sp. | reverse complement strand
CCGCCGTCGGGGGCGATGTCGGGCGGGAGCTCGTCGAAGGTGTACTCGAGCAGGTGCTTCCAGACCGCGTTGTAGTAGGCGGCGGCCGCCGAGTTGCGCGACTTGTCGTTGGGCTGGCTGTAGTCCCACTGGGTCAGCAGGCGCTGCGCCTGCGCCGTGAAGTCGTCCACCTGGACACCGAGGAGGTGCTCGACGAGCACCGGCGCGAACGTGTTGCGGGTGTCGCCCTGGATCTGCGACATCAGCTCGGGCGAGACCTTGGGGGTCGACTCGAGCAGGTTGCGGATCCGCTGGGCCCGGAAGCCGTAGTCCCACTCGGAGGTGAGGAACGGGGTGCTGCTCGCGGTGACGGCCTGGTTCGCCGTGACGATGAGCCCGTCGCCGGGGTCGAGGACGTGCGGCAGGTCGTCGAAGGGGACGTAGCCGCGCCAGTCCCACTCGCTGTCCCACCCGGGCGAGGGCCAGTAGCCGGGGGGCGCACCGGGCGTGGAGGCCCGGCGGACCGGGATCAGGCCGGGGGCCTGGTACCCGATGTGGCCGTCGACGTCGGCATAGACGAGGTTCTGCGACGGGACGGCGAAGAGCGAGGCGGCCTTGCGGAAGTCGTTCCAGTTGCTCGCCGTGTCGAGCGCGAAGATCGCGTCGGCGGTGTTGTTGGGCGTGAGTGCCGTCCAGGCGAGCGAGACGGCATAGCGGTTCGACTGGGGCGCGCCGCGCACGACGACCCGGTCGCCGGCCTCGGCGATGGACGGGACGACGTCGGACATGATCGGCCCGTGGACGGTGCTGCGGACGGTGATGGTGACGTCCTTGCCCCCGGCGACCTTGATCGTCTCGGTCCGCGTCTCGAGCGGCTTCTGGACGCCGTCGCGCAGGTACTTCTCGCCGTCGACCTGCTCGAGGTAGAAGTCCGTCACGTCGGGCCCGAGGTTCGTGAAGCCCCAGGCGATCCTCGCGTTGTGCCCGATCACGACGCCGGGCAGCCCCGAGAAGGTGAAGCCCGAGACCTGGAACGGGCACTGCGGCGTGACCGTCCGGCACTGGAGGTTGACCTGGCTCCAGATGCTCGGGATCGACAGCTTGAGGTGCGGGTCGTTGGCGAGGAGCGGCTTGCCCGTCGTGGTGCGGGAGCCGGAGACGACCCAGGAGTTGGAGCCGATGTCGTCACCCTTGCCGAGCAGGGCCGGGATGGCGTCGATGGCCGCGGACGTGTTCTCGATCGCGGCCTGCCCGTCCGTCGCGGCGAGCGGCTTGACGAGGCCCTGCGGCAGCGGCGCCGCAGCCTGGTCGGTCGCCTGGGCCGGGTGCCAGTCCTCCGAGGAGAGGATCGGAAGGTTCCGGTCCATCGGGTAGGGCGGGTAGAGCATCGAGATCTGCTTGACCGACGTGCGCCGTGAGAGCCGCGCCCGGGCGAGCTCGTCGGCGTAGTCACCCCGCAGGTCCCACGCCATGGCCTTGAGCCAGGCAAGCGAGTCGACGGGCGTCCAGTCCTCGACCCGGTAGCCGGGGTTGTCCCGAGCCAGCAGGGTGTACTCGAGGGAGAGCTCGCCGGGGCTCTCCGCCTTGTGGATGTAGGCGTTGACCCCGTCGGCGTAGGCCTGCAGGTACTGGCGGGTCTCGGGGCGCAGCTTGGGCAGCTCCTGCTCGGCGACCCGTCGCCAGCCCATGGTGCGGATGACGGCGTCCGTCTCGACCCCGGCCTGCCCGACGAGCTCGGCGAGCCGGCCCGCGGTGATGTGCCGGCGCAGGTCCATCTCGAAGAACCGGTCCTGGGCGCTGACGTAGCCCTGCGCCCGGAAGAGGTCCCGGGCGTTGTCCGCGGTGATCGTCGGGATGCCGCGGGCGTCGCGGGTGACCGTCACGGTGCTCGTCAGTCCCTCGATGCGCAGCTCCCCGCTCTGCTGCGGGAACGAGTGCCGCACCGTCGAGATCGCGAGGATGCCCGCCGCGACGAGCGCGAGCACCACGAGGACGATCACCGACAGGCTGATGCGACGCACGAGCTTGATCCGGGACACGCCCCCGAGCGTAGGTCACGGCCTCCGAGGGCCGGTCGCCCCGTCCGGCGCGGCGGCCCAGTCGTTATGAGAACGGGTCCTGGCCGGCCCGAAACGAGAACCGGTCGTGGGCGGCCCGAATCGGTCCCGCCTGCAGGATCGGTCGGCCGGGATGGTTTCATGGTCGCAGCCGCACGCCAGGAGCCCGTGTGACCGCACTCGCGTCGATCACGTCGTCGGGGATGACTCTCGACGACCTCACACGCGTGCTCCTCGTCGGGTCGATCGTC
>DASSTN010000074.1:0-16910 GCA_035707905.1 Intrasporangium sp. | reverse complement strand
TCGAGCCGTCCTCAGGATCGAGCACGCGCAGCACGTGCTCCCCCTCGACATCGAGCGGTTCGCGCGGCTCGGGGTGGTGGCCTCGATGCAGCCGACCCACTGCACCACCGACCTCGAGGTCGTCGACTCGGTGATCGGCCCCCGTCCCCTGCGGTCCTATGCGTGGCGCTCCATGCTGGATGCCGGGGTGCCGCTCGCCTTCGGCTCGGACGCACCGGTCGAGGAGCCCAACCCCTTCCACACTCTTCATGCGGCGGTCACCCGCCAGCGGAGCGACGGCCTCCCGCCGGGTGGCTGGCAGCCAGCCGAGCGGATCACCCTCGACGAGGCCCTCCACGCGCACACGGTGGGAGCGTGGCGGGCCGTTGGTCGCCGTGACGTCGGCCGGCTCGCTCCCGGCCAGCTCGCCGACCTCGTCTGCGTCGATCGCGACCTGTGGGAGGCCGAGTCCTCCGATCCCGCCGCGATCCGCGACACCGAGGTCGAGCAGACCTGGGTGGGCGGAGAACTGGTCCACGAGCGCCGCTGAGCGCCCGAGCGGGACCACGCCCAGCGGCATACCGGCAGTTTCCTCGACCCAACCCCACGTGCCCTTCCGAGCGTTCATGCTCTAGAGAGGGGGCATGGCATGGGAGCGATCGATGCCGAGTTCGCGGACTACGTGCGCGCGCGCCAGCATGGGCTGCTGCGGGCCGCCTACCTGGTGTGCGGCGACCGACAGCAGGCGGAGGACCTCGTCCAGCAGGCCCTCGTCAAGCTCGCCCTGCGGTGGGAAACGATCCGGCGCGAGCACCCGGACGCCTTCGTGCGCCGGGTGCTCTACCGCGACGCGGTCTCGTCGTGGCGGCGCACCCGTCGGGAGCGGGTCACCCTGACTCCCCCGGAGCCCACCCCGTATGCCGCTCACGACACGAACGTCGAGGCCAAGGTCGACCTCGAGCGGGCCCTCAGCCGTTTGGCGCCACGGCAGCGGGCGGTGCTCGTGCTGCGGTTCTTCGAGGATCGGAGCGAGGCTGAGACAGCAGCGATCCTCGGGATCTCGGTCGGCACGGTCAAGAGCCAGACGCACGACGCGCTGTCCCGGATCAGGACGTTGGTGCCGCACCTCGCACCGCTCACGACTGGAGGTGAGCCCGCATGAACGAGCACCGGGAGGGGAGTCGTAGCCAGCTCGGGCTCCTGCTCGACGAGGTCGTCGCGGACCTACCGGAGGTCGACTTCACCGCGACCGCGTGGCGTGGCGCCCAGCACCGACGCAGGCTCCGGGCCGCCCTCGCCGCTGTGGTCGCCGCCGTGCTCGCCCTGGGCGCCAGCTGGCAGTGGCTCGGCTCTCACGGCGTCGACCGGGGGATGCAGCCGGTCCCCGCACGGACCGCCCAGGCGTCCGTGCCGATCCGGATCCCCACACTGCCGGTGCCCGGGCGCACGGCGGCGCTCCCCCAGCCGGCGCCCTGGGTGGACCAACAGGGCTCGGTGCCCGACGTCCATGGCGCCCGTCGGATCCGGATGCCGAGCCCGGAGAGGTACGGCGACTTGCCGGTCTTCAACGCGGGGGACAACCCGTTGCTCGACGGCGTCCCCGACTCATACCTCTCCGAGAGGCCACTCGACCTCCACCTTCCACCGGTCATTGCGGTCTACCTGAAGGGCGACACCCCCCACGGGCCCAGCTCGACGTATCAACCGGTCATCCTCGTCGGAGGCGACCTCGTCACGGTGGACCTCGTCACCCTGTCGGCGGAAGAGGCCGAGCGAGTCATCACGGCCGACGCGGCGACGCTGTCCGCGGACGCCAGTGAGCTCGTGTTCGCCAAGGACGGCCGTGTCGTCATCGTCGACCTCGTCACGCACGCGGTCCACTCCATCGCCGTCCCTGACCGCGATCTCACCTTCGCTGGATGGGCCGTCGACGACCCGGGGGCGGTCATCGTCCACTCCCGGCGGGCCCGGTGGCACATCGACCTGGCCACCGGGTTGGTGCGTCCCGCGGCTGCCGGTGAGAACGACTCGCGCTTCGCGGCCCGCACCGCGCAGCGAGGAGCGCAGGCGGTCCTCGTGCTCGACCGTTTCGATCGTGGCGGCGTGTCGAGCACTGACCTGGGCGTGGGGTTGGGGTCACCGATGTCGGCAGCCAAGTCGGCCTCCGGGCGGGTCGCGATCGGCACCGCGAGGACCTCTCCTGCGGACTCGATGGTGATCGCCGACACCCGGCACAGGGATGCCGGTGGGCACCCGGCCCTCAAGCTGCTCAGCAACGACCTCGGTTTCCCGATCGGCCCGCTCGGTTGGGACACGACCGGCCGCTATCTGTACTTCTGGGCGTTTGCGGGCGGTGCCGACTACGTCCTCGTCTGCGACGTCGACACCGGCGGCTTCTACAAGGCGTTGCGCATCGCAGGAGGCCCGATGACCCTGCCGATCGCCTTCGGCAACGGGTACGCGCGGAACTGAGCGGAGCGGGACGAGCTCAGCGGCATACGGGAGTTCAGTCGTTGCCCGGGACAACCGCGAGCAGGAGGGTGGCGAAGAGCGTCAGCGCCCCGACGACGATGATGAAGATGCCGATGACGGCCGCCCCTCCGGCGCCCTCACGGTTCGAGCGGCGCGCGTTGCGCCGGCCGACGACGTAGGTGACAGTGCCACCGACGAGCCAGGCGAGCCCGATCAGGAGGCCCGCGAGAACGCCGACGTTCCAGCGCATCTCACCAGAGGGCGGCGACGAGGACGTTGAGCACGCCGCCGGCGCCGGCCGCGTCGAGGGCCGTCGAGGAGGACTCGTTGCGCTTGGCGCGCGCCCGGCCGATCTCGGCGAAGGCGACCACGAGGACGGCGACGAGCAGCTTGATGCCGATCTTCGTGTAGTTGAGCGCCGCCCCCTCGTCCTTGGCCGCCTCGGCGAGCCCGACGAGGACCAGCCCGGTCACGAGCTGCGCCCGCGCGCCCCAGACGACGACCTCCGACACGGTGCCGCGACCACGCGTGGCGAGCCAGCCGCCGACGATGGCGGCCATGCCGAGCAGGTGCAGGACCAGGATGATCTTCTGGAGGACGTCCATGGCGGCGATCCTACGGTGGCGTGGGACCGCCCCCGACGAGGGCCTCGAACTCCTGCCAGGAGCGCGTCAGCGGCAGCTCGTGGACCCGGTCGACCGGCACCCACCGCGCGTCCCCAGTGGTCCCCCCGACGTCGTGGATGACCGGGTCGGTCGGCTCTGGGCAGGCCGCCCGGTAGACGATGCGGATCGCATGGAAGTCCTCGATGACGCGTGACGGCGCCCGGCCGACCCAGTGAGAGGACTGGATCGCGATGAGGTTGCCGAGCAGGATCTGCTGCCCGGTCTCCTCCCACACCTCGCGCAGGACACCGTCGACCGGCGTCTCGCCCGCCTCGAGCCCGCCGCCCGGGAGGCCCCACTCCCCCGCGACATGAGTCTGCGCGGTGAACTCGGTGAGCAGCACACCCTCGCGGCTCATGACGAGTGCGTAGGCCGCCACCCGCTGGTAGGCCTCGCCGACCGCGTCCGCGGGCACGTCCGGGTCCCGACGGCGTCCCTCGAGAAGAGGGGGTATGCCGCTCAGCCGGCGCACGCCGTAGGCGAGCTCGAGCGCACCGTCGGCCGCGACGCCGGCGGACAACGGGGCGCAGGCCTCCCAGCCCACGGCGTGCAGGAGCGACTCGGGGTGCTGGCCGTGCGCGATCCGGCCGACGGGGACGGCCTCGCCGCTCTCGAGCACGGCGACGACGCGGACCCCACCGGGGACGTTCGTCCTCATCGACGAGCGCTCCTGACCCGCCCGAGGGCGAGCGCCCGGTCGTACTCCGCGACCGCGAGCTCGGCAACGTGCGGCCAGTCCTGGCTCGGCGCGTGCTCGAGGTTCCACGACCGCATGCGGGCGAGCGCCTCGCGGTCAGCGGCGAGCTCGGCGATGACTTGCGCCATCTCGGTGTCGCCATCGACGATCCGGCCGCCGATCCCGTCGGTGACGAACTCGCCGATGCCGGAGCCACGCCGGCCCACGACCGGCAGGCCCGCGGTGCGCGCCTCGAGGGCCGCGATGCCGAAGGACTCGAGCCGCGTCGGCGACAGGTAGAGATCGCTCTCGCCATAGCGGGCGGCGAGCTCGTCGCGGGCCACTCGGCCGGGGAGGTGCACCCAGTCCAGGCGGTGCGCGCGGACCTGCGCCTCGACCCTGCGCCGCTCTGGCCCCTCGCCGAGGATCGTCAGGTCGAGCGAGCCTTGGCCGGCCTGTTCCGCCGCCCGGCGGACGAGGTCGACGAGTGCGGTGGGGCGCTTGCGCGGCGCGAGCCGCATCGCCGTGACGAGCCGCAGGGGCGGACTAGCCGCCGTGGATCTCGCACTGTCGATCGGGATTGCTGCACTGTCGATCGGGATTGCTGCACTGTCGATCGGGATTGCTGCACTGTCGATGTGAGAGGGGACGTGGCGGCGCCAGCGGGAGACATCGATGCCGTTCGGCAGGACGGTCACCTCTCCCGCTCCCCCGACGATCCGGCGCAGCGGCTCGGCGGCGACCTCCGACACTGCCGACATCGCGACGCCGCGATCGGCCCACGCGCGGACGAACCGTGCGGCCCGGAACGCCCACGAGGTGCTGCCGAGCATGCAGTGCCAGGTCATGGCCGTGGGCAGCCCGAGCGCGACGGTCATGCGGGTGCAGTCCCAGGCGAAGGGGCTCACCACCCCCGTCTGCACGTGCGCGACGTCGAAGCCACCGGCGACGAGGCGTCGGCGCAGCTCCCTCGGAGCCATCGGGTTGACCGGCAGCTCCCTGGGGAGCCGGATCGCGAGCCGGTGCACGGGGATGCCGTCGACGACCGTCACGGCGCCGTGCATCTCCCGCTTCGGGCCGGGGGTGGCCGTGAAGACCTCGACCTCGTGCCCGAGCGCGACGAGGTGGCCCGCGAGGTCGTGCGTCTGGACTTCGATCCCGCCGAGGCGCGGCAGATAACAGTCGGACAGGAGCGCGACCTTCACGGGGAACACTCTGTCATGCGCAAAGATGGACGCACGTATGTCGCACACGCTGCTCGCCTTTCACGCGCACCCTGACGACGAGGCCCTCCTCACCTCGGGGACGATGGCGCGCGCCGCGGCGGAGGGGCACCGAGTCGTGCTCGTCGTCGCGACGGACGGCGGTGAGGGCCTGGCCGCCACCCGGTTCGCCGCCGACGGCGGTCTGGCGCTGCGGCGCCTGGCCGAGCTCGAGACGAGCGCGCGTGCGCTCGGCGTCGCACGCGTGGAGCACCTCGGCTACGCCGACAGCGGCCTCGGGCCGCACGCTCCCCCGGACCCGCCGGGGACGACGAGGTTCGTCCGCGCCGATACCGACGAGGCGGCCGCACAGCTCGCGGCCATCCTCACCGAGGAGGACGTCGACGTCCTGCTCACCTACGACCCGAACGGGGGCTACGGCCATCCCGACCATGTCAAGGCCCACGAGGTCGGGATGCGGGCAGCCGCACTGGCCGGCACCCCACGCGTCCTGCAGGCGACGGTCCCCCGCGACACGATCTGCCGAGCCATCGACCTCGCGGCCAAGGTCTACCGCTTCCCGCCCGAGTTCGACCGCGACTCGTTCAACCGGGCCTTCTCGGCCCGCCGGGACATCACGCATCGGATCAACGTGCGGCGCCAGATCCGAGCGAAACGTGCCTCGATGCGCGCCCACGCCTCGCAGGCGAGCGCCGATGGCGGCGCCGACCGCACCCTCGCAGCCTTCCTCCGGATCCCCCGGCCGCTCTACGACCTCGTCTTCGGGCGCGAGTGGTACGTCGACGCGACGGCTGAGGCATTGGGAACGAAAGGCCTTCTCGAAGCCGAGAAGTGCACTGTCGATCCGGAGAAGCGCACTCTCGATGGCGAGAAGCGCACTCTCGACGTGAGCCGGGTGAGCGGCATACGCCGCGACGTCTTCGAGGGACTTCCGTGAGCGCGCCAACCGACACGGCAGCGCTCGTGTCGCAAGGGCGCTCGCTCGTATGGCGCCTCGTGCAGTTCGTCGTCGGCGTCGGCCTTGCGGTGTTCCTCCTCTGGTGGGGGCTGCCGAAGGTCGCGCACACGACGTGGACCGACGTGTGGCACCTGCTCTCGCAGCTGCAGCTCGGCACGGTCGTCGGGCTCACGGTCCTCATGATCTCGGGGCTGTGGCTCGTGACCTTCCTCTACACGGGCTCGCTCAAGGGGCTGGGCCACGGGCAGGCGATGATCGTCAACGCGTGCGGCAGCTCGATCGGCAACCTCCTGCCGGGCGGGGGCGCCGCGGGCGTCGTCGTCACGTACAAGCAGCTGCGCTCGTGGGGCTTCCTGAGGCGCGACATCTCGACCATGGTCATCGTCACCGGGGTCTGGAACGTCCTCGCCCGTGTCGTGCTCCCCGTCGTCGGGATCGTCGCGATCATCATCGGCATCGGTCACCTGAATCCGCTTGTGGCACAAGCAGCGATCCTGGGTGCCCTCATCGGCATCAGTGTGGTCGTGGCGTTCTGGGGCGCACTCGCGTCGGAGACCTTCGCGCACAAGCTCGGTCGCTGGCTGATGAAGATCAGCGGGCCCCTGCGGCGGCGGCGGAAGAAGGACGTCGACCTCGAGGTCGCGATCACCGACCTGCGCCGCCGGATCATCGACATCGTCCGCTACGGCTGGCTCGAGATGACCTACGGGCTCGTGGGGTTCTTCGGGGTGTACTACATCCTGTTCTGGTTCTGCCTCAACTCGATGGGCGTCCAGATGCCGTTCGCCTACATGTTCGGGGCGTACACGGTCGGGCGGCTGCTGACCGCTGTCGGGATCACACCGGGCGGGCTCGGGGTCACCGAGGCTGGCACCGCGGCGGTGCTCGTCGGTTGGGGCGCCGACCCGGCCCAGGCGACGGCCGGTGTGGTGCTCTTCTCGCTCTTCACGCACTTCTTCGAGGTGCCGCTCGGGATGATCGGCTGGGTGGTGTGGTGGTTCAGCCCGAAGAAGGAGCCGGCTGACGCGCAGGAGGACGAGGACCAGCGCGACTAGGACAGGATGCCGCGCACCTGCCGGGCGATCTCGATGTCCTCGCGTGACTCGACGACGAGCACCGTGACCTTGCTGTCCGCGGTGCTGACCAGGCAGTCACCCTGCGCCCGGTCGTTGCGCCCCTCGTCCAAGGCGACGCCGAACTGGGCCAGCGCGTTCATCGCCCGTGAGCGCACCACCGCGGAGTGCTCCCCGACCCCGCCGGTGAAGACGATCCCGTCGACGCCCCCCATCACGGCGACCATCGCACCGAGCTCGCGCAGGAGCCTGTGGACGTAGACGTCCAGGGCGAGGACGGCCCGGTCGTGACACTCGGCCGAGGGCAGGACCGCCCGGTCGGTGACCTCCTCCAGCTTGGCGGTTCCCGCGAGGGCGAGCACCCCGGACTCGTGCTCGAGGGCGTCGTTGACCCGGGCCGGGGACAGGCCGGCCTCGCGGACGAGCCACAGGACGAGGCCGGGGTCGATGGTGCCGGAGCGCGTGGCCATGACGAGGCCCTCGAGCGGGGTGAAGCCCATCGTCGTGTCGATGCTTCGGCCGTCCTTGACTGCGCACAGCGACGCGCCCGCGCCGAGGTGACAGGTGACGAGCCGTAGGCGGTCGACCGGCCGGCCCATGAGCTCGGCGGCGCGTCGTGAGGCGTAGCGGTGCGAGAGGCCGTGGAACCCGTAGCGGCGGATGGGCCAGCGGTCGCGCCAGTCGGCAGGCACGGCATACGTGGCGGACGCCTCCGGCATGGTGGCGTGGAAGGCGGTGTCGAAGCAGGCCACTGACCGCAGGTGGGGCCAGGCCGTGCGAGTGGCGTCGATCCCCGCGAGCGCGCGAGGCTGGTGGAGGGGGGCGAGCGGCGTGACGGCGGCGATCTGGTCGCGGACCGACTCGTCGACGACGACGGGCTGGGTGAGGTGTGGGCCGCCGTGCACCACCCGGTGCCCGATCGCGTCGCAGCTCCAGTCACCGGCGGCCCCGGCGATGTCCTGCGCCGCGCCGTCCCATTGCTCGAGGTCGTGCTGCTCGACGACCTCGTCCGACTCGTCGAGGACGCTCAGCTTGAGGCTTGACGAGCCGGCGTTGACGACGAGGACCCTCATTGCTCGGGCCAGACCCAGTCGGCGACCTCCGCCATGTCGGTGCCGTACTCCCGGACGTAGCGGCGGTTCTCGGCACGCTTGTCGACGAGCTCCTGCCGCACGACGGCAGCCCGCGCGGCGAGGCCGGGCACGCGGTCGATGACGTCCATGACGAGGTGGAAGCGGTCGAGGTCGTTGACGAGGACCATGTCGAACGGCGTGGTCGTCGTGCCCTCCTCCTTGTAGCCGCGCACGTGCAGGTGGTCGTGGTTGTGCCGCCGGTAGGCCAGGCGGTGGATCAGCCAGGGGTAGCCGTGGTAGGCGAAGATCACCGGGACGTCCGGCGGGAAGACCGCGTCGTACTCCGGATCCGGCATGCCATGCGGGTGCTCGCTCGGCGGCTGGAGGCGCATCAGGTCGACGACGTTGACGACGCGGACCCTGAGGTCGGGCAGCTCGTGCCGCAGCAGGTCCGCGGCCGCGAGCGTCTCCAACGTCGGCACGTCGCCGGCACAGGCGAGCACGACATCGGGCTGCCCGTCGTCGTTGCTCGCCCAGTCCCACACGCCGATGCCGCGCGCACAGTGGGCGGCGGCCTCGTCGCGGGTCAGCCAGACGAGCTCGGGCTGCTTGCCGGCGACGACGACGTTGACGTAGTCGCGGCTGCGCAGGCAGTGGTCCGCGACGGAGAGCAGGCAGTTGGCGTCCGGAGGCAGGTAGACCCTGATGACCTCGGCCTTCTTATTGACGACGTGGTCGATGAAGCCCGGGTCCTGGTGCGAGAAGCCGTTGTGGTCCTGACGCCACACGTGCGAGGTGAGCAGGTAGTTCAGGGACGGGATCGGCGCACGCCACCCGATGCGGCGGGAGGTGTTGAGCCACTTGGCGTGCTGGTTGAACATCGAGTCGACGATGTGGACGAACGCCTCGTAGCAGCTGAAGAGACCGTGCCGTCCGGTGAGGAGGTATCCCTCGAGCCAGCCCTCGCAAAGGTGCTCGGACAGCACCTCCATGACCCGCCCGTCCACGGCGAGGTTCTCGTCGACGGGCAGGACCTGCGCCGCCCAGGTCTTGCCGGTCACCTCGTAGACGGCGTCCAGCCGGTTCGACGCCGTCTCGTCGGGCCCGAACAGCCGGAAGGTCGACATGTTGCGGCGCATCACTTCGGCCAACCACTTGGCGAGCACCCGCGTGCTCTCACTGGTGGTGCGGCCGGGGCCGTCGATGTCGACGCCGTAGTCGAGGAAGTCGGGCAGGTCGAGGCCGCGCGTCAGACGGCCGCCGTTGGCGTGCAGGTTCGAGCCCATCCGCCGCTCGCCCTTCGGCGCCCAGGCGGTGAGCCGCTGGTTCGGGACACCGTCGTCGTCGAAGAGCTCGTGCGGGCGGTAGCTGCGGAGCCAGTTCTCGAGGATCCCCAGGTGCTCGGCGTTGTTGCGGACCTCCGCGAGCGGCACCTGGTGGGCGCGCCACGTGCCCTCGACCTGCTTGCCGTCGACGACTCGAGGCCCGGTCCAGCCCTTCGGCGTGCGCAGCACGATCATCGGCCAGGGCCGCCAGCCCTCCTCCCCACGGCGCCGCGGCACCTCGCCTGAGCGGGCGGCGCGCTGGATCTCGGCGATCTCGTCGAGCACCCGGTCCATCGTCCCGGCGAGCGCCTGGTGGACCTGAGCGGGCTCGTCGCCCTCGACGAGGTAGGGCTTCCATCCGCAGCCCTGCAGCAGCTCTGTCAGGGCCTCGTCACCGACCCGGGCGAGCACCGTGGGGTTGGCGATCTTGTAGCCGTTGAGGTGCAGGATCGGCAGGACGGCGCCGTCTCGGACAGGGTCCAGGAAGGTCGTCGACTGCCACGACGTGGCGAGGGCACCCGTCTCTGCCTCGCCGTCACCGACGACGCACATGACGACGAGGTCGGGGTTGTCGAAGGCGGCACCGAAGGCGTGCGCGAGCGAGTACCCGAGCTCGCCACCCTCGTGGATCGACCCGGGGATCTCGGGCGCCACGTGGCTCGGGATGCCGCCCGGGAAGGAGAACTGCCGGAACAGCCGCTTCATCCCCGCCTCGTCCTGGCGGACGTCCGGGTAGTGGTCGGTGTAGCTCCCCTCGAGCCAGGCGTTCGCCGCGATCGCCGGGCCACCGTGCCCCGGGCCGATGATGTACATCATGTCGAGCTCGCGCTCGCGGATGGCGCGGTTGCAGTGGGCGTAGATGAGGTTCAGGCCCGGGGTGGTGCCCCAGTGGCCGAGCAGACGCGGCTTGATGTGCGTCGGCAGCAGCGGCATCTTCAGCAGCGGGTTGTCGAGCAGGTAGATCTGCCCGACCGCGAGGTAGTTGCAGGCCCGCCAGTAGGCATCGACCTCGGCCAACGTCTCGTCGTCCAGCGGCTGGGTCTGCTCGGCATCTGTGAGCGTGAGCATCGGACCTCCTCGAGCAGGTACGGGCCCATCCACCATCGCACCAAAGGGGTGCCTCGCACGAGCGCTCGGGGCAGGTTCTCATGCCGTATGCCGCTCAGCTCCCTCCCGCTTCGACGTCGGGTGAGCGCTCCGCCCCACGCGTCACGCGTCAGGACTGCTCGAAGACCACCGCCATGGGGGTCTGCTCGGAGCCCTGGCCGAGAGGGTTGTCGGCGAACATCGCCTCGTAATGCTCCTTGGGGCCCGGCGCGTCCTTGCCGAGGACGTTGCGCCCGATGTCGTTGGCGTCCATGACGACCGTGCCGCCGAAGGTCGAGCGCCACGGCTCCGGCACCCGGCTCCGGATGGCAGCGGAGAGCCGCGCCGCGACGACGTCCGGGTCCTTCGGCGCGAGCTTCGCGGACACGTTCGCCGGGTAGACGGAGTACTCGGTCGGCCCGTCGATGGCGCGGATGTCACCACCGACGAGGTCGTAGAACATCCCCCGCTTGCCGACCAGCTTGCCGACCGCACCACCCGCCGCCGCGTAGAGCACCTTGGGCAGGCCGGCCTCCTGGATGGCGAGCTGCATGGTGAACGGCGAACCAAGCCCGATGCCGGCGGGAGTCCGCGTCACGTAGCGGGAGAGCACCCGGGCGGGACGGGACACCTTGATGTCCCAGATGAAGTAGGAGCGCCCCTGGGTGATCGCGACGATCTTCTCAGAGATGAAGAAGTACCAGCGGCCCTTCGTCGCCACCTCGTGCTCGGGCCCGGCTTCCGGCAGCCCGGCGAAGAACCGCTCGATGTAGCCGAGCGTCTTCTCCTCCAGGTCGTCCTCGCGGGCGTAGAGCTCGGTCCGGAGCGGGTAGCGCCGCACGGTCGCACCGGAGTCGAGCTGCAGGTCGAGGGACTTGCGGGCGTTCGGCTCGTAGTCCGTCTTGGGCTTCGTCTGGGCGGCCACGTCCGTCTCGGCCGGCTGCTCGTCGAAGTACTCCTGCAGCCAGAGCTCCAGGTTGACCAAGCGCCAGAAGGTCATCGAGTCGACGTCGTTCGTGCCCTTGATCCAGCCCTCGAAGGCGTGCAGCACCTCGGTCTGGTTGAAGTACGGCCGGTTCGCGAAGGACTCGGACAGGAAGATGCCGTAGAAGTGGTTCTTGAGCGTCATGAACCATTCGCCCTGCGGCGTCGTGAAGCCGATCTTGTTCCGACGCCTGCGGATCGAGTCCGGCAGCAGGTCCCGGGTGGCGTCCCGGAGGATGCGCTTGTTCCAGCCGTCCTTGATGATCGCCTCGTCCGAGAGCGAGAAGATGAACTTCACGACCTCCTTGTCGAGGAACGGCACCCGGCCCTCGAGGGAGAACCGCATCGTGTTCTTGTCCTCGTAGCGCAGCAGCGACGGCAGCGACCCGACGAACAGGTCCTCGATGAGGCGCTTCTTGAGGTTCGCCTGCTCGACGACGTAGCGCTCCCCCTGGTGGGCGCCGACGAAGTCGCGCCCGAGCAGCTGGGTCGTCGGAATGTCGCGGCGTCCCCGCAGGCGCGCCTTGAGCTTGAACCGGCCGAGCCGGTAGAGCACGTCGAGCGACTTCGACAGCTCGGCCGCCGCCTTGCGGGCCCCCTGGGCGCGCAGCTGCCGCAGGTAGACGAAGTAGTACGGCACGTAGCCGGCCATCATCTCGTCGGCCCCTTGGCCGTCGAGCAGGACCGTGACGTGCTTCGTCGCCTCGCGCATCACCTGGTACTGGGCGTAGGGCCCGCTCGAGATGAGCGGTTCCTCCTGGGTGCGGACGAAGTCGCGCAGGTCGGCCTTGAACTCCGAGGCGGTGGGCTTGATCTTGTGCCCGTCGACGTGCCCCCGGCAGATGTCGAGGACGTCGTCGACGTAGCGCTCCTCGTCGTTGATGGAGTTGGGGAAGACGGCGCTGAAGGTGTTCTGCTGCTGCCCGACGGACTCCGTCGTCTTGTCACCGGAGTTGATGAGCCGGTTGATGATGACCGCCACGGCCGACGAGTCGAGGCCACCCGAGAGGGACGTCCCGACCGGCACCTCGGACTGCAGCCGGAGGCGGACCGCCTCGACGAGCCGCTCGCGGTACTCCGCAGCCGCCCCCTCGTCGTAGGGGCGCTGCACCGACGCGAGCTCGGCCAGCTCCTCGCGCAGGCGGGTGTACATCCGGCGCTCGGCGTGGCCGTCCTCGCCGATCGTCATCATCTCGCCGGGCTCCAGCCGCTCGATCCCGTCGAAGAAGGTCTCCCGACCGTCCTCGTGGATGCGGAAGCGCAGGTAGCGGTAGATGGTCCGGTCGTTGGGCCGCTTCTCGTAGCGGCCGGACTGCAGGAGCGGCTTGATCTCGCTCGCGAAGAGCCACCCGTCGGCGCCGTCCGCGCCGCCCCCGGCTGAGCGGCATACGTAGAGGGGCTTGATCCCGAAGTGGTCGCGTGCGAGCGTCATGGTGCGGTTCTCGCGGTCCCAGATGGCGAGGCCGAACATCCCGTTGAAGCGGTCGAACGCGTCGGACCCCCACGCGGCGAACGCCTCGAGGACCACCTCGGTGTCGCTGTCGGTGGTGAAGTCGTGCCCGAGCTCCTCGAGCTGGGCGCGCAGGTCGAGGTAGTTGTAGACCTCGCCGTTGTAGGCGATCGTGAAGCGCCCGTCGGCGGTGCTCATCGGCTGCTGCCCGTGCGCGACGTCGATGATCGAGAGGCGCCGGTGGGCGAGGCCGCCCCGGCCGTCCATGATGATGCCCTCGCCGTCCGGTCCGCGGTGGCGTTGGCAGTCGTTCATGCGCCGCAGCAGCGCCTCGTCCGCCTCGAAGCCGACGTATCCCGCGATCCCGCACATGGCGACAACCCTAACGGCCGTATGCCGCTCACCCGGCACTCGCTCGCCGCATCCGGGGTGCCGGGCGGGCAGTTTTGAACCACGCGGCCGCCTGCTTCGTGTCCGTGATCGACCACTCTCGGCCGTCCTCACGGTGGCCGTCCGAGGTGGCCGGACCGATCCGTCGAACAGGAAGCGAGCACGACCATGCACCGACCGTCCCGACGAGCCTCACTCACCCTCGGCGTCCTCGTGACGGCGAGCGTCCTCGGAGCCACCGCGGCCGTCGCCGGTGGAACGAGCACCGACCTGCTCAAGGCACCCATGCAGGGCAGCGTCCTCAGCGATCCGCCCCTCTTCGGCGCGACACGAGGCGGCGCGCCGTGGGTCATCTCCTCCGGCGAGGCGAAGCTCGAGTCGGACGGCACCGTGAAGGTCTCCCTCGTCGGCCTCCTCATCCCGGGTGTCGGCGTCGGCCCTGTGCGCACCGTCTCTGCGACCGTCGCCTGCAACGGCATGCTGAGCGCGACGACACCCACCGTGCCGTTCAGCGCGACCGGCGACGCCCAGATCAAGGCCCGGGTCAACCTGCCCGACCGCTGCTTGGCCCCGGCTGTCCTCATCAACCCGAACGGCAATACCGCCGTCTACATCGCCGCGACGGGCCGCTGAGGCCCCCGGGTGCGCAGGGCCTGCCAGGGCCGCTGACCGTCACGGCCGGTGGGAAGGCACTCCCTGCGCCCCCGACTGCAGGGTGTCGCCCAGCCGCAGCGGCCACCGCAGCAGCAGCCACAGGACGAGCGCTCCGAGAAGCAGCGAGCCGAGCACATCGCTCAGCCAGTGGAAGTGCAGCCAGAGCAACGCCACCCCGACGAGCAGGGTCCACCCGGCGGCGATGAGCCACGCCGCCGTTCGGCGGGCCGGCAGGGCCTGTGCGACGAGCTCGGCCAGGACACCGGCGCAGATGAGGGCGGTGGCCGTGTGGCCGGAGGGGTACGCGCCCCCTGCGTCCAGCACTCCCACGTAGTCCGGTGCCGGCCTACCGATGAGGTCCTTGCCCAGCAGCACCGTGCCAGTGAGGACGCCGGTGGCCGCCCCAGTCACGACGAGGGGCGCCCAGCGGTGCCTCCGCAGCGCGAGCACGGCCCCGAGGATCAGCAGCGCCCCGACCCACACAGGTGGCGTTGCGAGGTCGACGACGGAGAGGGCCACGAGGTCCGGCACGATCGGACCCTGCCCCTGGCCCGGGGCGGCCTCATTGACCCGCTCGTCGAGACGCACCGTGGCGCCCTGCACGACGGCGGCCGTGAGAATCACGAGGAGCGCCAGGAGCAGTGCCGGCACGAGGGCGTCCACGAGGCGGCGCGCCCGTGTGGCGGGTCGCCCAGCCTGCCGGGCCTCGCTCCCCCGCTGGGTGCCGGTGCCGGTCGACATGTCACTCACGCTAACGAGAGCGCCTGTGACCCACGTGCAGACTCGATCAGAGGGGGCTGCTCACTCCCACTCGATCGTGCCTGGGGGCTTGCTCGTCACGTCGAGGACGACCCGGTTGACCTCGGCGACCTCGTTCGTGATGCGGGTCGAGATGTGGGCGAGCACGTCGTAGGGAACCCGAGCCCAGTCGGCGGTCATCGCGTCCTCGGACGCGACCGGCCGCAGCACGATCGGGTGGCCGTAGGTGCGGCCGTCGCCCTGCACGCCGACCGAGCGGACGTCGGCGAGGAGCACGACCGGGCACTGCCAGATGTCGCGGTCGAGCCCGGCCCTGGTCAGCTCCTCGCGAGCGATCGCGTCGGCCCGGCGCAGGATCGCGAGCCGCTCGGCGTCGACCGCCCCGATGATCCGGATGCCGAGGCCGGGCCCGGGGAACGGCTGGCGCCACACGATTCCCTCCGGCACGCCGAGCTCCAGGCCGACCTGGCGGACCTCATCCTTGAAGAGCGCCCGCAGCGGCTCGATGAGCTCGAACTGCAGGTCCTCGGGCAGGCCGCCGACGTTGTGGTGGCTCTTGATGTTGGCCGCGCCCTCCCCGCCGCCGGACTCGACGACGTCGGGGTAGAGCGTGCCCTGCACGAGCCACTTGACCGGGTGCTCGTCGTCACCGCGGTCCTCGACGATGTCGCGCGCGGCCTGCTCGAAGACCCGGATGAACTGCTCGCCGATGATCTTGCGCTTCGTCTCCGGGTCGGTCACGCCCTCGAGGGCGGTGAGGAACCGTTCGCGTGCGTCGACGACGACGAGGTCGACCCCGGTGGCCGCCACGAAGTCCTTCTCGACCTGCTCGGCCTCGCCCTCGCGCAGCAGCCCATGGTCGACGAAGACGCAGGTCAGCTGGTCACCGACGGCCCGCTGGACGAGCGCGGCCGCGACGGACGAGTCGACCCCACCGGAGAGAGCGCACAGCACCCGGTCCTCGCCGACCGCCTCCCGGACGGACGCGACGAGGTCCTCGACGACGTTGTCCGGCGTCCACGATGGCTCGATCCCGGCGCCCTTCCAGAGGAAGTTCTCGAGCACCCGCTGGCCCTGCTCGGAGTGGAGCACCTCGGGGTGCCACTGCACGCCATAGAGGCGCCGCTCGTCATCCTCGATCGCGGCCACCGGTGTGCCGGCCGTGGACGCGGTGACCCGGGCTCCGTCGGGTGCGACGGTGACCGAGTCACCGTGCGACATCCACACGATCTGGCTCGTCGGCTGGCCCTCGAAGAGCGTCGAGTCGGTGCCGGCGATGGTCGCGCCGGTCTTGCCGTACTCCCGCGCCCCCGTCCTGGCGACCGTCCCCCCGAGCGCCTGTGCCATCGACTGGAAGCCGTAGCACATGCCGAAGACCGGCACGCCGCCTTCCAGCAGCGCCGGGTCGAGGCGCGGGGCGCCCTCCTCGTAGACCGAGCTCGGCCCGCCGGAGAGGATGATCGCGGCCGGCTCCTTGGCGAGCATGTCGCGCACCGGCATGGAGTGCGGCACGACCTCGCTGTAGACCCGCGCCTCCCGCACGCGTCTGGCGATGAGCTGCGCGTACTGCGCGCCGAAGTCGACGACGAGGACGGGGTGACGCTGCAGGTCAGTGGGGGTCTCGCTCACGACGGAAGCCTATCCGCCCGCGAAGACAGGCCCGTATGCCGCTGAGCCGGGACCGCGCGTCCGCGCGGTCCGCCGGTGGGCGGCATACAGCCAGGCGACCTGCCTCAGGCGCGCTGGCTGTCCTCGGCGGTGGCAGCGCCACCGGCCAGGTAGGTGCGCTGGAGCAGCGCCTCGGTCTCCCGGTTGACCCGGTGCTCGGCGATCCACGGGACGACCGGCACGAAGCCGGCGAGCAGGTTGAGCACGATCCGCTGGAGGCGCCAGGCGCACTTCAGGCCGAGGTTGGCCACGGACGCGGCGTAGCCCATGTAAATGAAGCCGTGGATGTAGCTCCAGTTGCGGGTGAGGAAGTTGTCGAGGTGGAAGCCGTACTTCATCACCATCTCGGCGATGAGGATGAACAGCGCGATGCCGGCGACGATCGCCATGACGCGATAGATGGACAGGGCCGAACGGATCTGCTTCGGCTTGGCCAGCCTGGTCGGGTAGGTGCTCACGCGTGGGCCTCTTCCTT
>DASSTN010000073.1:0-18666 GCA_035707905.1 Intrasporangium sp. | reverse complement strand
AGGACGTTCAGGTGCGACTCGTCTCGCCCACCGGCAGCGCCCCGGCAGATCCGCAGCTCGTCGTCGTCGACCCGGGCAAGGAGTCCACTGACGCCACTGCTGCGCCGAGTGCCGTGGCCCAGCCGAGTTCGGCCACCTCCGGGGCCGAGTTCGCCCCGGCGGCGTTCAGCACCGGCGTCGCGACGAAGCCCACGGTCTACACACGGGCCCAGTGGGGCGCCGACGACCAGGGCCGGACCGCTCCCGACTACGGCGTCGTCGAAGCCGCCTTCGTGCACCACACTGCCGGCACCAACAGCTACACCGCAGACCAGGTGCCCGGGATCATCCGAGGCATCTACGCCTACCACGTTAACGGCAACGGCTGGCGAGACATCGGCTACAACTTCCTCGTCGACAAGTTCGGCCGCACCTGGGAAGGCCGTTGGGGTGGCATGGACAAGGCGGTCGTCGGCGCGCACACCTACGGCCTCAACTACTACGTCATGGGCGTGTCCGTGCTCGGCAACTACGAGACGGCTCAGCCGACCAGCGGGACCCTCACGGCCCTCGCCAAGCTCATCGCCTGGAAGGCGTCGATCCACCACTTCGACGTGCTCGGCAAGACGTCGATCAACGGCACGACGTACAACAACATCTCAGGACACCGCAACGCCAAGGACAACTACACCGAGTGCCCGGGGCAGTACCTCTACGCGAAGCTCCCCACGATCCGCCAGCAGGCGTCGACCTACACACCCGCCGTGGCCCGCATGGCCGGCACGGACCGCTACTCCACGGCAGCAGCCGTGTCCGCCCAGACCTTCGGCGCGGGGGCACCGGTCGCCTACGTCGCGACGGGCACGGACTTCCCCGACGCGCTCGCCGGTGCGGCGGCGGCCGGCTCCCTCGGTGGGCCGATCCTGCTGACGCAGCGCGGCAGCCTGCCCGCAGCCACGGCCTCCGAGCTGCGGCGCCTCAAGCCCCGCCGGATCGTCGTCCTCGGGTCGACCGGAGTGATCTCCGCATCCGTCGAGTCGACGCTCCGCTCCTACGCGGGCACCGTTCAGCGCCAGGCTGGTTCGGACCGCTACGCCACCGCCTCCGCGGTCTCGCGCGCCACCTTCGGCGCCGGCGCCCCGGTGGCCTACGTCGCGACCGGCACGAACTTCCCCGACGCCCTTGCAGGCGGACCCGCGGGTGGCGCCAAGGACGGACCGGTGCTGCTCGTCAAGGGTGGCTCCATCCCGCCGGCCACCGCGGATGAGCTCAGGAGGCTCAGGCCGAAGAGCATCGTCGTCCTCGGCAGCACCGGTGTCGTCCCGGCGTCGGTCGAGCAGGCGCTCCGGGCCTACTCGACGAACGTGTCGCGCGCGGCCGGGTCCGACCGCTACGGCACCGCCGCAAGGGTCTCGGCCACCACCTTCGGCACGCGAGTGCCGATCGCCTTCGTCGCGACCGGCGCCGACTTCCCCGACGCTCTGGCCGGCGGCCCGGCCGGCGGCTTCCGCGGCGGTCCGATCCTGCTCACCCAGGCGACCAAGGTCCCCCAGGCCACGCTCGACGAGCTGACCCGCCTGAAGCCGGCCCGCATCGTCGTCCTCGGCAGCACCGGGGTCGTCAGCGACGCCGTCGCGAAGCGGCTCTGGGCCTACGAGGTTCCGCCCTCGGCCTGACGCGACACGAAGGGCCCGGTCCGCGCGGACCGGGCCCTTCGCCGTCCCCACCACCAACGCGCGCGCTGTATGCCGCTGAGCCGGCTCAGCGGGCATACCGCGCCCTTCCGCTTGCGCTCGTTACTGACGGGTAGCATCATGGGACCCAACTCGTCGGTAACAAAGGAGTTGGAGCAGCGTGGGCCACTACAAGAGCAACGTGCGCGATCTCGAGTTCAACCTGTTCGAGGTGTTCGGCCGGCAGGACGTGCTGGGGCACGGCATCTACGCCGACCTCGACGTCGACGCCGCCAAGGACATCCTCCGCGAGGTCTCGCGCCTCGCCGAGAACGAGCTCGCCGACAGCCTGCTCGACTCCGACCGCAACCCGCCCGTCTTCGACCCGACGACCCACTCGGTGACGATCCCCGAGTCCTTCAAGAAGTCGTACCAGGCCTACGTCGACGCCGGCTGGGGCAACCTCGACACGCCCGCCGAGCTCGGCGGCATGGTGGTCCCGCCGTCGCTGCGCTGGTCGGTCGCCGAGATGGTCTGCGGCGCCAATCCCGCCGTCCACATGTACTCCGCCAGCTACTCCTTCGCGAACCTGCTGTACCACCTCGGCACCGAGGACCAGAAGCGTCTCGCGAAGCACATCGTCGAGCAGGGCTGGCACACGACGATGGTCCTCACCGAGCCGGATGCCGGCTCCGACGTCGGAGCCGGCCGCACGAAGGCGACCCAGCAGCCGGACGGCACGTGGCACCTCCAGGGCGTCAAGCGCTTCATCACGTCGGCCGAGTCGGACATGGTCGACAACATCGTCCACTTCGTCCTCGCCCGGCCGGAGGGCGCCGGCCCGGGCACCAAGGGCCTGTCGCTCTTCATCGTCCCGAAGTTCCACGTCGACCTCGAGACCGGCGCGCTCGGTGACCGCAACGGCGTCTACGTCACGAACGTCGAGCACAAGATGGGCCTTAAGGTCAGCACGACGTGCGAGGTGACCTTCGGCGAGCACGAGCCGGCCGTCGGCACGCTCCTCGGTGACGTCCACGACGGCATCGCGCAGATGTTCAAGGTCATCGAGAACGCCCGGATGTTCGTCGGCACCAAGGCGATCGCGACGCTGTCGACCGGCTACCTCAACGCCCTCGAGTACGCGAAGCAGCGCGTCCAGGGCGCCGACCTGACCCAGCAGACGGACAAGACGGCACCGCGCGTCACCATCACGCACCACCCCGACGTGCGCCGCTCGCTCATGTTCCAGAAGGCCTACGCCGAGGGCCTGCGAGCCCTCGTCGTCTACACGGCCGCGCAGCAGGACGTCGTGGCGCAGGCACAGGGCGGCAACCCGGCCGCTCCGGTCGAGAAGGGCTCCGACGCCGAGCTCGCCGCCAGGGTCAGCGACCTGCTCCTGCCGATCGTCAAGGGGCTTGGGTCGGAACGTGCTTGGGTGCTGCTCGGCACCGAGTCGCTCCAGACCCTCGGCGGGTCGGGCTTCCTGCAGGACTACCCGATCGAGCAGTACGTCCGCGACGCGAAGATCGACACGCTCTACGAGGGCACGACCGCCATCCAGGGCATGGACTTCTTCTTCCGCAAGATCGTGCGTGACAAGGGCCAGGCCCTGCAGCACGTCGCCGGGCAGATCCAGGAGTTCGCCAAGGACCTCGGCGGCGCCCTCGACCGCGAGCGCGAGCTGCTCGGCAAGGCCCTCGAGGACGTCCAGGGGATGCTCGGCCACATGGTCGGCGACCTCATGAAGTCCGACCCACGGATGGGCGGCGAGGTCTCCAACGTCTACAAGGTCGGGCAGAACACGACCCGGTTCCTGCTCGCCGCCGGCGACCTCCTCGTCGGCTGGCTGCTGCTGCGTCAGGCCGAGGTGGCACAGCGGGCCCTCGACGCCGGCGCGACCGGCAAGGACAGCGACTTCTACACCGGCAAGGTGGCGGCCGCCTCCTTCTACGTCAGGACGGTCCTGCCGCGGCTCGCCGCCGAGCGGGCCATCGTGGAGGCGACGGACAACGCGCTCATGGTGGTTCCAGAGGGCGCCTTCTGAGCAGCCCTCGATCTGCAACTCACCGACCTGTCGCCAACACACCGGGTTCCGAACCCGGTGTGTTGGCGTCTTCCCGGGGTGTTGCGGGTGGGCGGCTGGTCGACGTGCCCAGGACCGTCCAGCCCGTATGCCGCTGAGGCCCCCGACGCGCTCAGGCGCGCTCGACCCGTGGCGGGGTGACCTGCGGTCGGGTCAGTCGGAGCAGGGCGAGTCCCGTGGCGAGGACGGCGAATCCGACCACGGGCGTGATGTCGCCGAAGAGGAAGAAGACCGGTCGGTTGCCGAGCACGTCGACCCCGACGATCGACACCATGAGGATCCCGAAGAAGATGGCAAGCGCGGCCAACGCCGCCAGCGGGTCGACCCACGCACGGCGCTCGAGCACCGGCCCGCGAAGGGGCTTCGACCCCTGGTCGCACCTGACGAAGACCGCGACGAGACCGGCCGTGAGGAGCGCCAGGATCAGGAAGAGCCCGGGCCGAGTGGCCCACCAGGCCCATGAGGCGACCTCCGGCTCGCCGAGCCCGACCGCCCGGCGCCCCAGCTCGACCAACATCAGCGCCGTCAGGTGCCAGAGGAACGCCGTCATCGCGAACGGCGCCACCCGCAGGACCACCGCCCACACGTCGGGCCGCGCCAGAAGCCGGGCTGCCGGCCCTCGCAGCACCACGGCGAGCCCGGCAATACCGATGCCCTGGGCGAGCAGCGCTGCGCTGGGGGGTGCCATGTTGCTGACGGCCTCGCCCGGCAGACCGACCATCGACGTGGGATAGGGGCCGAAGGTGATGAGCCCGAGCATCGCGCCGTAGCCGCCCACGAACATCGCCCAGCCACGCCGCGCGCTGAGCAGGCCGTCGCGCCACGCGAACCCGAGCTGGTGCAGCGCGAGCCAGACGAACGCGAAGTTGAGGTTGCCGACAAGGACGAGCGGCGGCACGGCGAAGCGCACCACGTCGACGAGGACGGCTGCGAGCGCGAGGAGGACAGCGGCATACAGGCCGATTCGCTTGTGGAGGCGGCGCATTGCCGGCGCACAGGCGCACACCCCGAGGTAGATCGCGACGAACCACAACAGCTGCGGCACCATGACGAGGGCGTCACGGGCGAGTCCGCCGTCGGGACCCGAGAGCGAGGTGAGGCCCGTGACGTGCGCGAGGGCACCGAGGACGACCCAAACGGCGAGGAAGGCGAGCGTCGGACGCAGAAGTCGGACCGCACGGCGACTCACGAACGCGACGTAGCGTCCACGACGCGAACCGCCACGGCGGTCCAGGGAGTCCAGGGCATACGAGTGCGCGACGCCGCCGACGAGGAAGAAGAGCGGCATGACCTGCAGCACCCACGTCAGCGGCTGGAGGGACGGGACGAGGGACAGCACGTTGCTGACCTCGCCGTCGGGGGTGACCACGACCATGAGCCAGTGCCCGAGGACGACGACGATGAGGGAGCCCGCGCGCAGGAGGTCCGCGAAGCGGTCCCGGTCATCCGGTGTGACGAGGGCCAACTCCTCCGGCGACTGGCGGGCCGGGTCGGCGAGGGCGCTCACAGGACCATGACAGCAGAACGGCGGCCCGAGCACGTGAGTTTCGGTGCTCAGGCCGCCGCGGGCCCCGAGGCTGTCGGTCAGGTCAGGTCAGGTCACAGCTCGTCGTCACGGTCGATGACCTGGCGCTCGCGCTCCACGACGTCGGGGCCGCCACGGCGCTCCACCACGGTCGTGTGCTCCGTGTGGGTCCGCTGCGCGTTGATGATGAGCGCGAGGATGATGGCCAGCGCACCGGCCGCCATGAGGATGATGCCGACGGTGTTGAGGTTCGTGTTGAGCAGGCTCGTGTCGAGGTTCGTGAAGTAGAAGATCGCGCCCAGCACGAGAAGGATGATGCCGAGACCGATACCCATGTTCGTCTCCTTGTCCGGGGCACGCGGGGCCGCGCGCCTCAGGCACTCCTTACCCCCGGCCGGGTCCGGTCACACGCCCCTGAGGTCGAGCATGAGACTGCGCTCTCCCGCGGCGGCGATCGTGACGGGGATACCCCAGTCCTGCTGGAAGAGGTGGCATGCCGCGTGCTCGGGCACCTCGCCGGTCACCGGGTCGCCGTCGCAGGCGGCCGCCTGGACCGAGACGTGCAGGGTCCCAGAGGGTATGCCGCTCACCACCTCGAGCGTCCGCCGCAGCCCTCGCGCCCGGCCGGCTCCCGCCGCGAGCAGCTCGGGGGGAGAAGCGGATACCTCGAGCATCGTCGGGTCTCCCCAGCGGTCGTCGAGCTTCTGCCCCGGTGGCGGCACGAAGGTCACCTCGAGCTCGACGGTGCCCGGGGGCAGGGTGGTCGGCGGGCGCTGCGTACGGCGCGCCGGGCCGTCGACCCGCTGCGCATCCTCCGGCAACGGCACCCGGACGAGCCGGTGCGCCGCGGACTCGACGACGACGAGCCGGGTCTCACCGGTCTCGGGGTCGGTCTCGACGACCGCATCGCTGGGCTCGGCAAGACCTTGGGCCAGGGTCGTCACCTGCCTCGTCGCGGGGTCGTAACGGCGGATCGCGCCGTTGTAGGTGTCGCTGACGGCGACCGACCCGTCAGGCAGCTCGGTGACGCCGAGGGGGTGCTGGAGCAATGCCTGGTCCGCAGCACCGTCGCGGTGGCCGAAGTCGAACAGCCCTGTCCCGACGTGTGACTCGACGACGAGGTCGCCAGTCTCGTTGCGGCGCAGGGAGCGCAGCGCGGAGGTCTCGGAGTCGGCGATCCAGACACGGTCGCCGTCGCGCGCCGCAGCGAGGCCGGACGGCTGGGCGAACCAGGCCTGATCCGCCGGCCCGTCGACGAGCCCCTCGTTCGAGGTGCCGGCCATGACCTCGACGACGCCGTCCTCGATCGTCTCGCCCGGCGTCCACGTCCAGAGCTGGTGGGTTCCGGCCATGGCGACCACGACGCGGCCCTCGAACCAGGCGAGGTCCCAGGGCGTGGAGAGCGGTTGCGCGAGCGCCGGCCCACCGCCACTGCGCTCGCGCAGCTGGCGACCGGTGCCCGCCAACGTCGTCACGGTGCCGTCCGAGAAGCGGATTCCGCAGAGCCGGTGGCTGACCGAGTCGCCGACGACGAGGTCGATCCCAAGGCGGTCCCGGAGGGCGGGAGGAGCGAGCAGGAGGCCCTGCGGCTCATTGAGGACACCCGGACCGCCCCAGCGCCCGCGCTCGGTCTCGAGGTCGGCCTCGAGGTGGACGACCTCGTGGTTTGCGGTGTCCGAGACGATGAAGGAGCCATCAGGAAGGGCGACGACCTTGCCGGGGAACCGGAGGCGCGTGTCTGCAGACGGAGGCGGGACATAGGGGTCGTCGCCGGGCTGGAGGGTGCCCTTGGCCGCATGCTCCTCGATGAGCTCGCGCACGAGGGCCGCAAGGCCCGGGCCGTGCCCCTCGCCGGACATGGAGGCGACGATGAACCCCTCGGGGTCGACCACCACGAGGGTCGGCCACGCTCGCGCCGTGTACGCACGCCACGTCGTCAGGTCGGGGTCATCGAGGACCGGGTGGTGGACGGCATACCGCTCCACGGCGGCCGCGAGCGCGTCGGGGTCCGCCTCGTGCTCGAACTTCGGGGAATGAACCCCGATGATCGTGAGGGCTCCGTCGAACTCACGCTCCAGGGGGCGGAGCTCGTCGAGGACATGGAGGCAGTTGACGCAGCAGAAGGTCCAGAAGTCGAGGACCGTGATCCGACCACGTAGGTCGGCGAGGGTGATCGGCTGGCCCCCGGTGTTGAGCCAGCCCCGGCCGACCAGCTCGGGTGCCCGTACTCGGGCCCGGGCGCGCGGTGCCGCGGTCTCGGTCGCCATCAGAGCCTCCGGTCCGCGAGGACGGGGAACGCGGTGCGCAGCTGGTGGATGGTCGGGATGTCGATCTCGGCCCGGAGCACCTCCTCGTCGGAGCCTGCCTCGGCGAGGACTGCTCCGGACGCGTCGACGACCTGCGAGCGCCCACCCATCTCGTGGCCGGCGTGGGCGCCGGCGGTGTTGCACTGCACGACGGCGCACTGGTTCTCGATGGCCCGCGCCCGCCCGAGGAGGCTCCAGTGGCCGATGCGCGGTGCCGGCCAGGCGGCGGGGACGACGAAGACCTCCGCGCCACGGTCGAGCAGGGCCCGGTAGAGCTCGGGGAACCGCAGGTCGTAACAGGTGGAGAGGCCCAGACGTACGGGTTCGCCACCCGCCACCGGGACGTCCACCGTCACGATGTCCTCACCGGCGTCCATGAGCTTCGGCTCCCCCTGGCCGAAGCCGAAGCGGTGGATCTTGCGGTAGGTCGCGACGAGCTCACCGCGCGGGGAGAAGACGAGCGAGGTGTTCCAACAACCGTGGCCGTCCGCCACCTGGGGCGCTCCCGTCTCGACGATCGAGCCGCCATGGAGGGTGACGCCGGCGTCGTGCGCGGCCGACGCGAGCGCCTGTGCGACCGGCCCATCCACCGGCTCCGCCCGGTCGGGCCAGTTCCGGTAGTCGAACCCACCAGCCGGCCACAGCTCTGGGAGCACGACGAGGTCCTGTCCCGCCTGCCGACGGACGAGCGCGGTGACCCGGGCGGTGCGCTCGGCGACGGACTCGCCGTCACCGTAGGCGAGCTGGATGACTGCAACCTTCATGCGTCCAAGCCTCACATGTCCGGAGGCTCGTTGCGTGCAGGGTCCACCGGTCAGGAGACTGCGGCCCGCTGGCCCTGCACCTCGCGACGCTTGTCGGCCAGCTGCTCGCGCCACTCCGGGTCGGACTGGACGAGATAGACGAGCCCGCAGTCCTGCGGCCCGCTCGCCCCGGGGAAGCACAGGGAGCAGGGCTCCCCCACCCGGATCGGGCACTTCGGCGTCGGCGTGGTTCGCGGCATCTCGACCTCCTCGTCCAAGATTCTACTACTACTCGTAGTAGAGCCTGAACGACATCAGGACGAGGGGGTCGACTCGTGCCGGTCGCGTCTGGCCATGGCGGCAAGCCGCTCGTTGTAGGCCGCGAGCTCGGCGTCGCCGTCGCGGTCGGCCTGCCGGTCTCGCCGCTTCGTCTCGGCCCGGTCGGAGCGCGCCCACTGGACGGCGACGATCATCGCGAGGGCGAGGGACGGCAGCTCGCCGATGGCCCACGCGATGGACCCACCGAGCCGCTGGTCCGCGAGGGGGTCGGTGATCCACGGCAGGCGGATCGTGTTGAAGAAGTCGGGGGCGAGGACCGACTCGCCACCGACGATGGCGACCCCGAAGAAGGCATGGAACGAGATCGTCGCGAAGAGCACGACGAGCCGCAGCGCGGGTCCCCACTTCTTGGGACCGGGGTCGACCCCGATGAGGACCCAGGCGAAGAAGTAGCCCGCCAGCACGAAGTGGACGGTCATGAGGACGTGCCCGGTGTGCGTCGTGAGCGCGAGGTAGAACAGCCCGGTCCAGTAGAAGACGACGAGGCTCATGAAGAAGAAGGCCCCGGCAAAGATCGGGTTGCCGACGACCCGGACGTAGCGGGAGTGGATGACGGCGAGGATGAGCTCGCGTGGCCCCACGGTGCCGTCCTTGCGAGGCTTGAGCGCCCGCAGCGCCAGGGTGATCGGGGCCCCGAGGACGAGGAAGATCGGGATCAGCATCGCCTCGATCATGTGCAGCATCATGTGCCAGGAGAAGGCCACGCGACCGTAGACGCCGAGGAACCCGTTCGTCGCCCAGATGAAGATCAGCCAGCCGACCAGCCAGTTGATGGTCCGGCCCACCGGCCAGCTGACCCCGCGGCGATGCAGCCGCACCACGCCGGCGAGATAGAGGCCGATCGCGAGCAGGCCAGCGGCGAGGAAGAGGTACTCGAACCGCCACGTCGTCAGCCACGACAGCGCCGTCGGGGCGGGCGGCGCCGGGAAGCCGGTCAGGGCGAGCACGACACTCGGGTTCGGCATCGTCTCGGGGACGGGCGGGGCGCTGCGGGCGAGCGCCGTCGCGACCCCGAACGTGAGCGACATGAGGAGGACTTCGCTCACCGCGAGGCGCAGGAACGGGCGAGCCGCCGGCTCCCCGGCGACGACCGCCCCATCGAGGCGCTTGATCGTCGCCTCCCGGTGCCACCAGCCGGCGAGGCCCAGCAGGACGAAAGCGATGATCTTGACGGTCAGGAGGATCCCGTAGCGCGTCGTGACCAGGTCGACGACCGAGGCGAGCCGGGTCGAGGCCGCCATGACGCCCGAGACCCCCAGCGCGACGAAGCACCACAGGGCGACGAGCGAGTAGCGCCGGACCACCACGCCGAGCGAGCGGCCGACCCGACGCCGCAGCAGCACGAGCGCGAGCAGGCCACCGACCCAGACGGCCGCGCTGACGAGGTGTGCCCCCATGGCGTTGACCGCCGTCTCGTGGTCCGCGGAGCCTCCCGCATGCCCGGCGAGCGCCAGCACGAGGACCCCGGAGAGGGCGACGGCGAGCAGCCAGACGCCCGTCCATCGGGACCGGGCCAGAGACGCACCGGTCGCGGCGACGACGGCCGCGCCGGCACTGATCAGGCCGACCCGGAGCGGCTCGAGTGACCAGACGGTGGCCGCGAAGCTGGCGCCGAAGCCCGGCGCGCTCAGCGGCATACCGGCCAGGTCGGCGAACTGGAGCACGACGATCGTCACGGCGAGCAGCGCCCACGTGAAGCCGCTCAGCGTCGCGATCCGGTAGGCCGTGGCCCGTCGCGGTTCGTCGAGGCCCTCCGTCGCACGGCGGTTCCTGCCCGGCACGAGCATGCCGCCGAACAGCAGCGCGCCGACCGTCAGGGAGGCGGCCAGGTCATGCGCGACGCGCAGGAGCGGCAGCGCCCAGCGCACCCCTTCGCCCGCAGTGTTGAGCCCGGCCTCGAGCGGCGCGGCCGCCCCCGTGAAGGCCGCACCGGCGGCGGAGGCGAGCAGTCCGAGGAGCACGACGAGCGGCACGAGCGCCCATCGGCGCGCGCCGCCGGCCCGGACAGGGGTCGGGGACGACATGTGTCAAGGGTAAGTAGTCTTGCCGCATGCCGATGCACCCCTCCCCTCCCGAGGACCGTGATGGCCTGCTCGATGCCTTCGAGCAGAACTGCCAGGCCATCATCGACCTCGGGCTGTCGTGCCGGGAGAGCGACTTCGACATCCAGACCGAGTGCCCTGGCTGGACGGTCAAGGACCAGATCGCCCACGTCGTCGGGGCCGAGAAGTCGTTCGCGGGGATCCCGACCCCCCGGGTCGAGGTGCCGGCCTACCCCCACATCCGCAGCGAGTTCGGCCGGCGGATCGAGCACGACGTCGAGGCCCGTCGCGGTATACCGGGCAAGCTCGTCGTGCACGAGCTCGCCGACCACCTGCCGATCCGGATGGCGGCCCTCCGCGCCGCGGCCACCCCCCTCGACGAGGTCATCGGCGGGTTCTTCGGCCCCGAGACGACCTTCGGCACGCAGCTGCGCCGACGCGTCCTCGACACGTGGGTGCACGAGCAGGACATCCGGGCGGCCCTCGGCCGGCCGGGTGACCTCGACTCCCCCGGCGCCGCGGTCTTCGTCGAGGCGATCTTCCAGACCCTGCCCCGCATCATCGCGCGGGACGCCAGGGTGCCGATCGGTCACGCCGTCGTGCTCGACGTGACCGGCCCCTTGATCGGCCGCGAGGGGGCGCGGGTCATCGAGGGCGAGGACGGCCGCCCGCTCGGCGCGCCCCTCTTCACCGGTGCAGAGCCGACCGCGACGGACGAGCTGCCCCGGATCACCGGCATCAAGCTCACCACGGAGGCCCTGACCCGGCGCGCCGCCGGGCGACGGAGCACCGAGGAGATCCGCTACACCGTCCACGGCGACGAGGAGGTCGCTCGTCGAGTGCTGGACGCGCTCGTCATCACGCCCTGAGCACCGACCTCATCACGCCCTGAGCATGCCGACTCGGCCGCTCACTTGCCGAACTGCAGCTCCTGCCCGTCGACGATCTCCGCGGCCACGGCGGCGAGTTTGACGTTGAGCTCCTGTGACGTCTCTCGCAGGATCCCGAACGCCTCGTCCGCCGAAACCTTGTGGGCGGCCATGAGCAGGCCGACCGCCTTGCCGATCTCACGGTTGCTCTGCAGCCCCTTGCGCAGGGTGTCCGCGTCGCCCCGCGCGGCGAGCGCCATGAGCGCGACCGAGGCGAACGCCGCGAGGACGGCGCCCTGGTCGGCTGACTCCGTCGTCAGACCTCCCGGCCGCTCGGAGAAGATGTTGAGGGCGCCGACCTTCGCACCGTCGACGAGCAGCCGATAGCCGATCGCGGAGCGCACCGGCGTCTCGGCGAGGATCCGCTCGCGGAAGGCGGGCCACGGCGACGGGTCGGCGGTGAGGTCTGCGTCGTGCTGGTAGGCCTCGTCCTCGATCGCGTCGAGGCACGGCCCTTCGCCGACCTCGATCTCGATCAGGTCGATCTGGTGCGCGATCGCGTCGGTCGAGGCGACGGACTCGTAGCTCTTCCCCCGCCGAAGCATCATCGAGGCGTGCTCGCAGCCCTCGACCAGCTGCACAGCGGCGTCGACCACCGACTGGTAGACCTTCTCCGGCTCGGCCTCCCCGTAGATCAAGGTCGACAGCGACGCGAACATCTGACCCACGTCACGTTGCTCGAAATCCTCCGGCATGGTTCCCTCCTGCCGCGTGTCCGCCCCCGGCCCGTTTGCTTCGAACCGGGACGGCTCGTCGTGGAAGGATACCCAGCCACGCCCGCCGAGCAGAAAGTATGCGGCCGCCCAGCGCCATACGACAAGAAGGGGTATGCCGCTGAGCGGGCTCAGCGGAGCTCGTGCAGCTGGCGCCGGGTGAGGAAGGCGCGCGTCCCGAGAGCCATGAGGAACGCGAGGACCCCGGCGAGGATCGCGACGACGTAGCCCTGGTGGGGACCGACGCGGTCGACAACGGCCCCGGAGACCGCTGACCCGAGGGCGATGCCGACGATGAGCCCCGTGAGGACGATGGTCATCCCCTCGTTGATCTGGGCCTTGGGCACGAGCCGCTCGATGAGGTTCATCGTGGTGATCAGGGTCGGCGCCGTCGCCAGCCCGGCGACGAACATGACAGGGGCGAGAACCGGCAAGGGCCCGGCGAACAGCACCGGCGACTCGAGGAGGAACATGCCGAGGGTGCCGGCGATGAGCAGGCCCATGAGGTTGCGGCCGTGCAATCGTGCGCCGAAGACGATGCCGGAGATGGCCGAGCCCATCGCGTAGAGGGCGAGGATCGGGCCGGCGGCGTTCTTGTGTCCCGCCGCGTCGGCGACCGCGATCGTGACCACCTCATTGGCGCCGAAGATCACCCCGGTCATCGTCATGATGAACGCGAGCGGCACGAGCCCGGGCTGGTTGAAGGCGTAGCCGCGGGGGCGCTCGTGGTGCGGGACCACGGGCGGCTCCGTCGAGCGGGCCGAGATGAAGATGAGCACCCCGATGCCGTAGCACGCGGTGGCGAAGACGAAGCCGGCCTCGGGGAAGAGCGCCGTCGCGAGCCAGACGGCGAGGACCGGACCGATGACGAACGTGACCTCCTCCATCACCTGCTCGAAGGACATCGCCGTGTGCAGGCTGCGCTGGTCGTCATGGAAGATGTGCGACCACCGGGCGCGGGCCATTGTGCCGAGATTCGGGATCGCGCCGCAGAGCGGGTAGGTGACGAAGAACATCCAGCTCGGCCAGCCCCGCAGCGAGACGAGGATCGTCATGACGGCCCAGAAGCCGGACCAGATGAAGAACGGGATGGCGATCCGGCGCTGCCCGTAGCGGTCCACGAGCCGGCCCAGGAAGGGAGCGAAGAGCGCGAGCGCAGTCATGCCGACCGCCATGACGGCACCGGCGAGCTCGTAGGAGCCACGTCGCGCGGCGATCATCGCGACCGTGGCGACGCCGAACATCGCCCCGGCAGAACGCGCGATCATCCCGCCGGTGATGAAGACGCGTGCCCCGGGGACCCTGAACAGCGGTCGGTAGTGGGACAGCACGGGCACAGCTCCTCGGGACGACAACCGCCCCATCCTTGCACCCGCTCGCCCGATCGGCGCGTCGTGTCTCAGGCGCGCCGCGTCTCAGCCGGCTCGCGATCGCCCCGGACGAGACCGGGCGCCCACGGCCAGGTCGGCTCGACCGGTTCACCCCGGGGCCGGCGCCCCGTGCTTGCGCCGCAGCGACCACATCTGTGGGGCGCGCTCGAGCTCCACGGCAGCCGCCCAGGGCAGGCCGCCGGCGGTCGTCTGGAGGCGGAAGGACGCGACGAGGCGGCGGGCGAGGGCCGGGTCCTTGGCCACGCGGCGGGCCAACCCGATCGCCTCGCGCTCGACGTCCTCGTCGTCGTACGCCGCCCAGGCCAGTCCCAGCTGCACGGCCCGCTCGCCGTCCGCCTCCTCGCCGAACAGGCCCATCGCCGCCGCCGCCTCACGGCCCGCGACGCGCGACAACAGGGTGAAGTGGCCACCACCGGGGTGGATGCCGATCTGGGCGAAGCCGGGCAGGAGCCGGGCGGTTCGGGACACGATGCGCAGGTCCGTGGCCAAGGCGAGGTTGAGGCCAGCACCCACCGCGGCCCCACGCACCGCGGCGACGGTCGGCAGGCCGATGCCGCCCAGCCGGGTGAACGCCTCGTAGACGGCGCCCAAGGTGCGGTAGCGGCTGTCCTCGGTGGGGTCGACACCCGCGTCGGCCAGGACGTCCCGTGCCGCACCTGCACAGAAGTGCCGGCCGCCGGTCACGACGACCGCCCCGACGCTCTCGTCCGCCTCTGCGGTCAGGGCGGCCTCGGTCAGGGCACCTGCCATCTCCACGGACAGGGCGTTGCGGCGTTCAGGGGCCTGCAGGGTGATGACGGCGACGTGGTCCTCGACGGTGTAACCGATCTCGCTCACGGATGTCTCCCGGTCAGTACTGGGGGGTGGCTCGGCCGGTGGTGATGAGCGACCAGAGCCGGTCGTGACCGGCCGAGGCGGCCAGCCGGGTCAGGGTCTCGTCCCACTCGTGGATGGAGCCGAACTCGCTGCGCCGGGCCAGGGCCGGCTTCGTCAGCAGGTGCAGCTCGTGCTCAAGGGTCGTGCCGATGGCCCCCAGCGCCTGGTGGGCGTTGCGGACGATGAGGGACGTCGCATGACCCACGCACGACTTGGCGACACCCACGGCGAAGAGCAGACCGGGGTCGGTCCAGTCCGAATCAGCGGCGCGGGCCACCGCCGTGTCCGTCGCCGCTCGTGCCAGGGCCGCCTCCGCGGCGATGTCGACGACGAGCCGCTGGACGGCCTGGAACCGGCCAAGGGGCCGGCGGAACTGCTCGCGCTCGCGCACGTGGGCGACGACGACCTCGACGATCCGCTCGAATGCGCCGCACACCTGTGCACAGCGGGCGAGAGCGCCGCGGAGGTGGAACTGCTCGCCCACCTCGGGCCCGACCAGGGCGCCGGCGATGAGGTCGTCCAGGTCGAACTCGACCGTGTCGCTCGGTTCTCCGGCGAGGTTGCGCCCGGGGATGACGGTGACGCGGTCGGCGGGCACGTCGGCGACTCGCCAGTCGTCGCCGTCCTCGAACAGCGCGACGACGGACGCAGCGTCCCGGCCGTAGGTGACGTTGAGGGCGACCCCGGCCGGATCGGGTCGGCACGCCGTGCGGAGCGCGCCGTCGTTCGGCAGCCCGGCGGCCTCGAGCAGCCAGGCAGCGAGGAACCCGTGCTCGAGCAGCGGCACCGGCGCACCCGCCCCAGCCGCCAGCCCGAGCAGGGCTGCCCCCTCGAACCAGCTGGCGCCGCCGCCTCCGGTGTGCTCCGCCGCTGTGAGCCGGGTGAGGCCGAGCAGGTCGAGCCGCTGCCACAGGGCGGCGTCTAGGTCGACCACCTCACGTGGCGCTGGTCGGTTGGCACGATAGGCGGCGAACACCTCGGCCAGAGCGGCGAGCAGGTCGGGGTCGGCCGACGTCGACCGGGCGAGCCGGTGGTCCAGGGGCGCGCTCATCGCAGCCCCAGCCCGCGGGCGATGACGCCTCGGAGGATCTCGTTCGTCCCGCCGCGGAGGGTGAAGCCCGGTCGCTGGATGATCGCCGCGTGCAGCAGCCGGTAGAGCTCCTCGTCCTCGACCCAGCCCGTCGCGGTCAGGGTGTCGACGTAGTCGGTGAGGTCGCCCTCCCCCGTGGTGCCCAGCACCTTGACGACGGCGGCGGAGATGTCGGCGTCGTCGCCGCCCTCGAGTGCTGCGGACACCGCGAAGGACATCTGGTGCAACGCGGCGACCCGGGCGACGTGCCGGCCCAGGGCCACGTCCGGCGGCAGCCGTCCCTCGTCCATGGCCGACGCGGCCTCGGCGAGCAGCTGGAACGTCGAGAGGAACCGCTCAGGACCGCTGCGCTCGAACCCGAGCTCCGAGGTGACCTGGCGCCAGCCCTCCCCCACCTGCCCGAGCACCTGCCCGTCGGCGACCAACACCCCCTCGAGGTGCACCTCGTCGAAGTGGTGCTCGCCCCCCATCGAGGTGATGGGCCGGATCGTCACCCCCGGCGCGTCCAGGTCGACGATGAACTGGCTCAACCCCGCGTGGCGGTGTGCCGGGTCCTCGGCCCCGGTGCGGGCCAGGGCGACCAACGCGTCGGCCTCGTGGGCGCCCGAGGTCCACACCTTCGTCCCGGTCAGCCGCCAGCCGCCGTCGACCCGCTCAGCCCTCGTGCGCACGCTCGCGAGGTCTGACCCCGCGGCGGGTTCGCTCATCCCGATCGCGAAGACGACCTCGCCGGCTGCGATCCGTGGCAGGAACGTCTGCTTCTGCTCCTCGCTGCCGTAGCGCAGCAGCGCGGGGCCGATCTGCCGGTCCGCGACCCACTGGGCGGCCACGGGAGCACCCACGACGAGCAGCTCCTCGGTCACGACGAACCGCTCGAGGAAGGTGCGTCCCTGCCCCCCATAGGTGGTCGGGATCGTCATCCCCAACCAGCCGCGGCGGCCGAGCTCACGGGTGAACTCCCGGTCCCAGCGGGTCATCCACGTGTCGACGTGGGGGACGAACCGGCCGTCCGCGATCTGCTCGTCCAGGAACTCTCGCACTTGCAGGCGCAGCTCGGCCAGGGCCGGCCCCTCCGTGACGACAGGGGGCACGAGAGCGCGCGTCATCGCGGGTCGCCTCTCCGTGAGCGGTGTGGACGGGCTCCACCTTGGCACGACGACCGCCGGGTTGCGCGGTCGTCCCGGTCCCTGACGAGGCTCAGCGGAGCAGGGAGGCGCCGCCGTCGACGAAGACCGCGACGCCCGAGACGTGCCGGCCGAGATCGGAGGCGAGGAAGAGGCAGGTGTCCGCCACGTCGACCGGCTCGCCGGTGCCACCGTGGACGGCCGGGTTGCCCTGGGGCAGCTCGACCTCGAGGCCGATCTGCTCCGTGTCACGCTGCTCGGTGCGCTCACCGATGTCCGTATCGATGGCGCCCGGGCAGATCGCGTTACAGCGGATACCGTCGCGGCCCAGCTCGAGGGCCATCATCTTCATGAACGCGACCTGCCCCGCCTTCGACGAGCTGTAGGCCGCGGCCCCGGCCTTCGAGAAGCTGCGGGTCCCGTTGACGCTGCTCGTGATGATGATGCTGCCGCCGCCGGCACGCCTCACGTGCGGCACGGCGAAGTGGACCGTCAGGTAGGTGCCCGTCAGGTTGATGTCGAGGGTGCGGCGCCACTCGTCCGGCTGCAGCTCCTCGATCGGCGCCCACACCCCGTTGATGCCGGCGTTCGCGCAGACGATGTCGAGGCGCCCCAGCCGGTCGGCCGCCCCGTCGACCGCCTGACGCACCGACTCTGCGTCGGTGACGTCGCAGTGGACGTAGTCGGCGCTCCCGCCCTCATCGCGGATGGCGTCGCGGACGCGCTCCCCGTCCTCCCGCTGCACGTCGGCGAGCACGACCGCCGCGCCCTCCTGGGCGAAGCGCCGGGCGGTGCCGGCGCCGATCCCGCTCGCACCCCCGGTGATGAAGGCGACCTTGCCGTCGAGCATCCCCATTGGTGTCGCTCCCTTCTGTCGGCCCCTGCCTACCCCGGATGTGACGCCCGTGACCAACCGGTCACTCGAGTGGGACTTCCGTCGAGTGCTTCCGCTGCCCCGCTAGCGCCAACGGGCCCCGGCCGGGTCAGAGGCCGGTGACGACGAGGAAGGTGCAGAGCCCGACGATCACCGCGGTGATGAGGGCGGCGATCGTGGTCGTGGCCGGTCGGTTCGTCAGCACGCCCATGAGCCGTCGGTCCTGCGTGAAGACGAGCAACGGGATGAGCGTGCCCGGCAGGGCGAAGCTCAACACGACCTGGCTCCAGACGAGGGCCTGTGTCGGGTTGACCCCGACCCCGAGCACGACGAGGCAGGGGACGACCGCGAGGAGGCGGCGGACCACCGCCGGGATCGGCCGGCGCCCGAAGCCCTGCATGACGACGTCTCCGGTCTGGACGCCAACGAGGGTTGCGGCGAGGCCTGAGGCGAGCAGTGCGACGCCGAGCATCGTCGCCGCCACTTCACCGGCCTCGGACCGGAGCGCGAGATAGGCCGCCTCGAGGCTCTGCCCCGCCGACGCCGGCAGACCGGCGGCGAAGACGACGAGGCTGATGTTCGCAGCCCCGGCGATGGTCATCGCAAGCACGATGCTGCGCGCGGCTCGCCGTCCGGCGCGGGCCCGCCGGAGGCCGGAATCTGCCGAATCTCGGTCGTCCGTGATCCGCGAGGCCGCAGAGTGGAAGTGAAGGGCGTGCGGCATGACCGTCGCACCGATGATCCCGACGGCGAGCAGCGCTGCGGACGAGTCGAGCGGCCCCGGGACGATGGAGCGCAGGAGGGCCATCCGGTCCACGTCGACGACGAAGACCTGCCAGAGCAACGCTCCGATGATGACGACGAGCAGGACGAGGACGACGGCCTCGAAATGGCTGCGACCGCGGACCTTGAGAGCGAGGACGACGAGGCTGAAAGCCGTCACGAGCAGGGCCCCGGCGATGAGCGGCCATCCGAAGAG
>DASSTN010000072.1:0-27250 GCA_035707905.1 Intrasporangium sp. | reverse complement strand
ATGAGCGCTGAACGACGGGTCAGTCGCGAGCAGGCCCGCCGCATCGCCATCGCCGCTCAGGGTTTCCTCGACCCGAGACCCGCGCCCTTCGGTGCCACGATGCGCCACCTCCAGCGCGTCATCGACCGCGTCGGCGTCGTGCAGATCGACAGCGTCAACGTCCTCGTCCGTAGCCAGTACCTGCCCTTCTTCTCCAGGCTCGGGCCGTACGACCTGGCCCTGCTCGACCGTGCCCGGGACCGGGCGCCACGCCGGCTCGTCGAGTACTGGGCACACGAGGCGAGCCTCATCCCGCCGGCGACCTGGCCGCTGCTCGACTTCCGGATGCGGGAGGCGGCCGAGAAGGCCTGGGGCTCGATGCGACGCATCCTCGCCGAGCGACCCGAGTTCGTCGAGCTCGTCCAGCGCGAGGTGGAGCAGCGAGGCCCGCTGACCGCGAGTGAGGTGGAGCAGGCCCTCGAGCACGACCAGCCGCGGCCGACTGACCACTGGGGATGGAACTGGTCGGAGGTCAAGCGCGCGCTCGAGTTCCTCTTCTGGGCCGGGCGCATCAGCTCCGCGGGTCGGACGGCCCAGTTCGAGCGTCGGTATGCCGCCCTCGACGTGCCGCCCCCACCAGACCAACGCGCGGCCTGGCTCGACCGCCCCGGGCCGGAGGCCGATCCCGACCGCTTCCTCGAGCTGGTGCGCATCGCTGCGCGGGCGCACGGCGTGGGCTCGGAGCGGTGCCTCGCGGACTACTTCCGGCTGAAGCGGGAGCAGGTGCGGCCTGCCATCGAGCGGCTCGTCGCGGACGGAGAGCTCATCCCGGTGACCGTGCCGGGCTGGCGGCGAGCGTGGCTGCACGCCGAGGCGAGGATCCCGCGTCGCGTCCATGCCGAAGCGCTCCTCAGTCCCTTCGACTCCCTCGTCTGGCAACGAGAGCGGGTGCACACGCTGTGGGACTTCCACTACCGGATCGAGATCTACACCCCGAAGCACAAACGGGTGCACGGCTACTACGTCCTGCCCTTCCTCTACGGCGACCGGCTCGTCGCCCGCTGCGACCTCAAGGCCGACCGCCAGCGCGGCCTGCTGCGGTGCCACGCCGTCACGTGGGAGCCGGATGCCCCCGCGGGGGCGCCGGCCGCACTGCGGCGCCAGCTGGATGCGATGGCCGCCTGGCTCCGCCTCGAGCCCGGGCCGGTCCCGGACGGGCGCCCCATCGGGAACGGGAGCCGCGCTGCTGCCGAGCTCAGCGGCATACTGGATGACCGGGGAGCAGAGGGGCACCGCACGGCGGAACAGAGCCAGGGTGCCCGTGCGTTGGTGGGGGAGACGGATGGGCGGCTAGCCTAGGCGGGTCCCGTGCAGAGCGCGGAGGCTGCTGCGAGCCACGCGCGCGGCACACGAGTCAGTCGGGAGAGAACAAGGCCATGGTGATCGAGAAGCTGCTGCGCGCCGGCGAGGGCCGGACCCTGAAGAAGCTGCAGGGCATCGCGAAGCAGGTCAACGCGCTCGAGGCCGACTTCGAGAAGCTGACCGATGAGGAGCTGCGCGAGGAGACCCCCAACTTCAGGAAGCGCCTCGAGGCGGGCGAGAGCCTCGAGGACCTGCTGCCGGAGGCGTTTGCCGCCGTCCGCGAGGCGAGCAAGCGGACCATCGGCAAGCGGCACTTTGACGTGCAGCTCATGGGTGGCGCCGCGCTGCACATGGGCAACGTCGCCGAGATGAAGACCGGTGAGGGCAAGACCCTCGTCGCGACGCTGCCGTCCTACCTCAACGCCCTCACCGGCAAGGGCGTGCACGTCATCACGGTCAACGACTTCCTCGCCGAGTACCAGTCCGAGCTGATGGGACGCGTCCACCGCGCGCTCGGCATCGAGACTGGCTGCATCCTCGCGTCGATGACCCCCGAGCAGCGGCGCGCCGAGTACGCCAAGGACATCACCTACGGCACGAACAACGAGTTCGGGTTCGACTACCTGCGCGACAACATGGCCTGGTCGCCGGCCGAGCTCGTGCAGCGTGGCCACAACTTCTGCATCGTTGACGAGGTGGACTCGATCCTCATCGACGAGGCCCGCACCCCGCTCATCATCTCTGGACCGGCCGACATCGCGACGAAGTGGTACGTGGAGTTCGCGAAGATCGTGCGGCGGCTGAACCGGGGCGAGGACGGTCGGGGCGACTACGAGGTCGACGAGAAGAAGCGCACCGTCGGCGTCCTCGAGCCGGGCATCGCCAAGGTCGAGGACCTGCTCGGCATCGAGAACCTCTACGACACAGCGAACACCCCGCTCATCGGCTACCTCAACAACGCCATCAAGGCCAAGGAGCTGTTCAAGCGCGACAAGGACTACGTCGTCATGAACGGCGAGATCCTCATCGTCGACGAGCACACCGGGCGCATGCTGCCCGGGCGCCGCTACAACGAGGGCATGCACCAGGCCATCGAGGCCAAGGAGGGGGTGGAGATCAAGAACGAGAACCAGACCCTCGCGACCATCACCCTCCAGAACTACTTCCGGATGTACGACAAGCTCTCCGGCATGACGGGCACGGCCCAGACCGAGGCCGCGGAGCTGAACTCCATCTACAAGCTCGGCGTCGTCCCGATCCCGACGAACAAGCCGATGATCCGGATCGACCAGCCCGACCTGATCTACCGCACCGAGGTGGCGAAGTTCGACGCGGTCGTCGAGGACATCGTCGAGCGCCATCAGAAGGGCCAGCCCGTGCTCGTGGGCACGACCTCGGTCGAGAAGAGCGAGTACCTGTCCCAACAGCTGAACAAGCGCGGCATCCGCCACAACGTCCTCAACGCGAAGCAGCACGAGCGCGAGGCGGCCATCGTCGCCGAGGCCGGGCGCAAGGGCGCGGTCACCGTCGCGACGAACATGGCCGGACGAGGCACCGACATCATGCTCGGTGGCAACTCCGAGTTCCGGGCCGTCGCCGAGCTGAAGCGCCGCGGGCTCGACCCGGACCAGAACCCGGAGGAGTACGAGGCGGCCTGGGACGAGGCCCTCGCAGCCGCCGAGGCGGCCGTCGCCGAGGAGCACGAGGAGGTCGTCGCGCTGGGCGGTCTCTACGTGCTCGGCACCGAGCGCCACGAGTCCCGACGCATCGACAACCAGCTCCGCGGCCGGTCCGGTCGTCAGGGCGACCCGGGCGAGTCGCGCTTCTACCTCTCGCTCAACGACGACCTCATGCGCCTGTTCAACGCCGGCATCGTCGACCGGTTCATGCAGACCGCAGGGATGGACGACTCGACCCCGATCGAGTCGAAGATGGTCACCAACTCGATCCAGAAGGCGCAGGGCGCGGTCGAGGCGCAGAACTACGAGATCCGCAAGAACGTCCTCAAGTACGACGACGTCATGAACCGGCAGCGTCAGGTCATCTACGACGAGCGCCGGTCGGTTCTCGAGGGCGAGGACCTGCACGAGCAGATGCGCACCTTCGTCAACGAGGTCATCGGCGGCTACATCGACGCGGCCACGGCCGAAGGCTTCGCCGCGGACTGGAACCTCGAGCACCTCTGGGACGCGCTGCGTCAGGTCTACCCGGTGTCGCTGACGATCGAGCAGATCGAGGACATGGCGGGCGGCCGTCAGCTCGTCACGAACGAGCTGCTCCGCGAGCAGCTGCTGACCGATGCGCACGAGGCCTACGACCACCGCGAGGAGCAGCTTGGCTCGGAGACGATGCGCGAGGTGGAGCGGCGCGTGGTCCTGTCCGTCCTGGACCGGAAGTGGCGTGAGCACCTCTACGAGATGGACTACTTGCAGGAGGGCATCGGCCTTCGGGCGATGGCCCAGCGTGACCCGCTCATCGAGTACCAGCGCGAGGGCTTCCAGCTGTTCGAGGCGATGATGGAATCCATCAAGGAGGAGTCGGTCTCGCACCTGTTCAGCGTCGAGGTCCAGGTGACCCCGGCTCAGGCCCCTGCCGGTGCGGTGTCCCCGCGTGCGGTGTCCGACATGGTCTCCGGCCTCGCCGAGGCAGCGGTCGGGGACGGTCCGGAGGCGCCTGGGGCCGATGGCGAGGCTGTGCCGGCCGGCGTCAGCCTGTCCGGTGTCGACCTGCGCACCGACGGCGACGGGGAACGGGCGCTCAGCTACTCGGCGCCGGGTGAGGACGGCTCCGTCGTCCGGTCCGGGGGCGGGCAGAAGCCTGTTGAGCGTCCGGCCAACCGACGTGGCAAGAAGGTCAAGCGCAAGCGTCGGTGACCGGTGTCAGCCGACCGTCAGCTGGGTGACGAACCAGCGACCGTCGAGGCCCTCGAGGCGAAGCGCCAGCGCGCGCACCCGACCGTGTGCCACGACCACGGCGCAGGCCTCGACGATGCCGTCGGCGGGCTCGCAGACCCGCACGCGCCGCACCATGGCGGGCCGTCGCGGTCCGGTGGGCTGGCGTCGGGCCGCGACGAGGGCACGGCGAGCCAGGCCGGAGTAGATCGCCGGTGAGGTGTGCCGGATCAGCTGGGGAGCCGGTCGCTGAGCGGCGATCACCTCGATGATGGCCTGAGCGATCTTGGCGACGAACGGACGCGGGTCGGGCAACTGGCTGCGCACCGTTGGGCGCCGGGCGCTGTCATCGTCGTCCGGGGTCGGGGTGAAGTCGAGGGCAAGGGCCACCTGGGTGTACGGCTCCCTGCTCGTGGCCCGGTAGGCCTCTTCGGCGGAGATGAGCGGCGGCTCCGTGGGCGGGACGGGGCGCACGAGGACCGGTTTCGTGCTCATCGGTGGTCTCCCGAGTCCGGAATCCGCAGCCGCTGGCCGGGATGGATGAGGTCTGGGTCCTGGCCGATGAGGTCGGCGTTGGCCGCGTACCACCGTGGCCAGGCGTGGGCCACCTCATGGTCGCTCGCCCCGGACCCGAGGTGGCGTGCGGCGATGGACCACAGCGAGTCACCCCGGCGCACCGTCACCGTGTCGTCCGGGACAGCCGCGGTGCGCGGCGTGGGCGCGAGCAGCGCGGTGGCCTGCGGTTCCGTGGCGCGGACCGGCGGCGAGGGAAGCCAGCGGGGGTCTGGTGCCGGAGCAGTGGCGTCCGAGGCACCGGTGCTCGGAGCGAAGGCCGGCGAGGGCGCCACGGCACCGGGGCGGCCCGCGTCGCCCGTCGCTGGGAGCGGCGTCCTCGGCGCCTTGGGGGAGTGACTCACCGCGGAGGACGCCATGACCGGCGCGATCGGGAGGCCCACCGTCCCGATGCCGGTGCCGAGCAGCAGGGCCAGGGCGCGCCGGACGAGGGCCGGCGTGAGCGCTTCGGCGAGGCGCGCCGCGCCTCGTCCGGCGGCCCCGGGCAGGTTGGCAAGGGCGGTCAGGGCGACACCGGCCGTGACCCAGCAGGCGACGACGAGGCTCGCCCATGCGAGCAGGCCGGAGACGACGTCGTCGACATCGGGCACCGCTGCGACCAGTGGCCATCCGGAGGTCGTAAGGGGGAGCAGGACGGTGAGCGTCAGCGTCACCCCACCGGCGGCGAGCAGGGCCGCGCGGCAGAATGCGAGCAGGTGATCGCCCTCGGCTGCGGGCGGGGCCTTCGTTTCGGTCATCATGGTGCGATTTAACGTCGTTTGCCTGCGTTTGGCAATGTCGAGTTTAGCGGGATGTGGTTTTCTGGGACCGCCAGATCGCACGAGGGAGGCGAAGGGATGCGGTGGGAGCGGCTGTTCGAGGATCTCGACGCGCAGATCGAGTCGGGGGCCATCCGGGAGCGCGAGGCGGAGGTTGCCGACCGGACGCGTCACGAACGAGCCCGGATCGATCTCCAGTCGCGGCTCCTTGCCTCCGTGGCTGGGCGGCCGGTCACGCTCCGCCTTGCGAGCGGCGCTCTCGAGGGTCCCGTGCAAGACGTCGGCCCCGACTGGGTCCTCCTCGAGACCGGCTCCCGCAGGTCGTCGCTCGTCGCGACGGCCGCCATTCAGACGCTGACCGGACTGGCAGCCGGAGCGGTCGTTCCGTCCGTCGTCGCGCGGCGTTTCGGCCTGGGGTCGGCGCTGCGGGGGATCAGTCGCGACCGGTGCGTCGTGGAGGTCGTCACGCAGGCCATCCGCCTCGTCGGGACGATCGACGTCGTCGGCTCGGATCACCTCGAGCTCGCCGAGCATGCCTCGGACGTGCCGCGGCGTGCAGAGAATGTGACGGCGGTGCATGTGGTGCCCTTCTGGGCACTCGAGTCGGTGCACCCCGTCCGGCACTGATCAGCCGCGGTCAGGGAGGGGTGGGTTCACTCCTCCTCGACTCCTCCGCCGAACGGGTGGGCCTTCACGAAGGACCTGGTCTCGGTGTACATCCGCTGGATGTAGTTCTCCAGCTCCGTCGCCTCGACCCGCCACTGGCCGCGGCCGCCGATCTTGATGGCTGGGAGCTCGCCCGAGCGGACAAGGGCGTAGGCCTGGGCTGACGAGATGTTGAGGATCTCGGAAACCTCGGCGAGTTGGAGGAAGCGCTGGGCCACGACTGCTCCTGTGTTCTCAGGGGACTTGACGATGTCTTGGGCCATTCTTGACCATCTCTTTACCTTTTGTCTGCTCTTTGGATGACACGTGGCCCAGATCCCCTGCGTCTCGCATGCGTCACCCGATCCTAGAGGCAGGTGCGTCGCGGAACCGCCGTTCTCCACAGGAGCACGTTCGGGGCGACAGTTTGGTGCCGTTTCGGGCAGGATGAGCCCGCGACAAGGGTGCGAATGTGCAGGACGGTCAGGGGGAGCGCGATGAGCCAGATACCGACACCGACGGCGCAGCGACTGCGCCGCCCCTCCTGGCGGGACAGTCGGCTGGTCCTCGGCGTGCTTCTCGTCCTGCTCGCCGCCACGCTCGGCGCCCGCCTCGTGGCCAGCATGGACGACCGGGTCCCCGTCTACGTCGCGACGCGCAACCTGGTGCCAGGCGACGTGGTGGACGAGGCGGCCCTTGCCCGCGTCGACGTGCGACTCGACGACGGCATGGCGGCGTACGTCTCGGCGGAAGCCCCACTCGCCCCCGGACAGTTCGTCCTCCGCGAGCTACGGGCCGGCGAGCTCGTGCCGCAGGCCGCCATCGGCCCCAGTGCAAGGCTTGACGTCCAGCTCGTCACGGTGAGCGTCGAGGCGGTCTCCGCGACCGGCCTGCGCGCCGGCAGTCTCGTCGACGTCTTCCTGAGCGATGTGCCGGCCGGCAGCGAGCACGGCACCAAGCCCACGGCGAAGCGGGCCCTCGAGGGCGTCGGGGTGGCGGCCGTGCTCGGCGCGTCCAACAGCTTCGGCAGCGCAGCGAGGACGTCCGTGCAGCTCTACGTGCCCCGTGGAGAGGTGCAGCACCTCATCGAGGCGGTCGACGGAGGGGCGAAGGTCACGCTCGTGCCCGCCCCCGGACGGGCCGCGGGCGCCGGCTCATGACCTCGGTCGTCACGGCGCTCAGCCACCGGTGGGAGGCGAGCGTGGCCGCCGCGCTGGAGCCCGTGCCGGACATCACCGTGGTGCGCCGGTGTGCCGACGTGGCGGAGCTCGTCTCCGTGACCGCGGCCGGTCTCGGCGACAGCGCGGTCGTCTCAGCCGACCTGCGTGAGCTCGATCTCGCGGTGGTCCACTCCCTGCGCTCCCGGGGCGTCTGGGTCGTCGGGCTGCACGCGCCGGGCGACGAGGCGGACGAGCGGCGCCTACGTCAGCTGTCCGTCGACGTCGTCCTCCCGGTCGACGCGTCAGGGCTGGTGCTCGCGGCCGCGGTCCGCGACCGCAGCGCCGTGTCGACCATGCCCGAGCTCGACCAGCCGGATGACCCAGCGGCTCCGGCGCGGCAGGAGGGGGAGGGTGAGCAAGGGTGGCAGCCGGCCGGTCATCCCCGCCCGCGTGACGATCTCGACGGCACCCTCGACGCGCTTCCCCTGGACGAGCCGGTCTCGGGGCGCCTGCTCGCGGTCTGGGGACCTGCCGGCGCGCCCGGGCGGACCACGGTGGCCGTCGCGCTCGCCGCCGAGCTGGCCAGCCGGGGTCGCTCGGTGCTGCTCGTCGATGCCGACACGTATGGCGGGTGCATCGCCCAGGTCCTCGGCCTGCTCGATGAGGCACCGGGCATCGCTGCGGCGTGCCGGGCCGCCGAGCACGGGGAGTTCGACCTCGTCGCGTTGGCCCGGGTCGCGCCCGAGGTGACCACGGGGCTCAGGGTGCTGACAGGTCTGCCCAGGGCCGACCGGTGGCCGGAGATCCGGTCCGCGGCGCTCGAACGTGTCCTCACCGTGAGCCGCTCCCTCGCGCATTACGTCGTCATCGACTGCGGCTTCTGCCTCGAGGACGACGAGGAGCTCAGCTACGACACCCAGGCGCCCCGCCGCAACGAGGCGACGCTGACCTCCCTGGCGGCCTCCGACGAGGCGCTCGTCGTCGGCGGAGCCGACCCGGTGGCACTCCAGCGCTTCGTCCGGGGGATGCAGGAGCTCGGCACGGTCCCCTCCGGCACACCGCGCCCGATCATCAACCGGGTCCGAGCCTCCGCTGTGGGGGCAGACCCGCGGGCACGCATCGCCGCCTCTCTCGAGAGGTTCGCCGGGCTGAGTGCGGTCCACTTCGTCCCCGACGACCCCGCGGCTGCCGACGGTTCGCTGCTGGCCGGCAGGTCGGTCGTGGAGCACGCACCGGACTCGGCGCTGCGGCGCGCGATCGCCGACCTGGCCTCCTCCATCGCGCCGAGCACGGCCCGCCGGGCCGTTCGCCGGGCTCCCCGGCGCCTGCGGCGTCCGCTGGACAGGGCCCGCGAATGAGAGCCGGCGCGGCGCGGGCGAGGGCGCGCCTGGCAGCGGCCCCGGCCAGCGACGATGCCTGCTCGAGCTCGTCGCTCTGGCAGAGTGAGACCATGTCCGACCGGCTCACCTCGCTGGATGCATCCTTCCTCTACCTCGAGGAGAGCAACACGGCGATGCATGTCGGGTCGGTCATGGTCTTCCAGCCGCCGGCCGAGGGCTTCGACTACGACCAGCTCGTGCGGATCGTCGAGCAGCGGATCGGAGTGATTCCACGCTTCCGGCAGAAGGTGCGTGACGTTCCCGGACGGATTGCCAACCCGGTCTGGGTCGACGACGACCACTTCGACATGAGCTACCACGTGCGGCGCACGGCCCTGCCGCGACCAGGCACGGAGCGCCAGCTGCAGGACTTCGTCGCCCGGGTCCAGCCGCGGCAGCTCGACCGGTCGCGGCCGCTCTGGGAGGTCTACCTCGTCGAGGGTCTCGAGGAGGGTCGCTTCGCCCTCGTGACGAAGACGCACCATGCCCTCATCGATGGTGTCAACGCCCTCGACATCGCCCACGTCATCGTCGACTCGGAGCCGGGCGAGGTCGGTCCGGGTGACGAGGTGGAGCCATGGGAGCCCCGGAGATCCCCGGGCGGGGTGGAGCTCGTCACGGAGGCGGTCGTCGACGCAGTACGCCGTCCGACCCAGGTGGTGGACCTCGTGCGGGGAGGGGTTCATGACGCGCTGACAGTGGGGATGCGGGCTGCGGAGTCCGCCGGCTCCCTCCTGTCGAACATCGCGCGGACCGCCGCCCGGCCGGCGCCGGACTCCCCGCTCAACGCGCAGATCGGAACCGCCCGTCGCTGGGTCAATGTGGCGACGAGTCTGGAGGACTACCGGCTCGCCCGGACGCGTCTCGGTCGTGGCGCCTATGCCGAGGACGTCACGATCAACGACGTCGTGCTCGCGACCATCGCCGGCGGTTTCCGGACCTGGCTGCTCAACCGCGGCGAGGCCGTGAGCGGCAGCACGGTGGTGCGGGCCATGGTGCCCGTCAGCATCTACGGTGACGACCCGAGCGGGATGTACGCGAACCAGGTCATGGCCTGCGTCGTGAACCTGCCGGTAGGAGAACCGGGGGCCTCGATCCGGCTGCACCAGATCGCCTTCGCGATGCGCCAGCAGATGGAGGCAGGGCACGCCGTGGGCGCCACCTCCCTGGCCAACCTCGCCGGCTTCGCACCGCCGACCCTCCACGCCCTCGGTGCTCGGCTCGGCTCGGCGATGTCGCGCCGGATCTACAACGTCATGATCACCAACGTCCCCGGGCCCCAGAGCCCCTTGTATGCAGGAGACGCGCAGATGCTCTCCACCTATCCGGTGACGCCCCTGGCCAAGCGCCAGGCCTTGTCGATCGGCGTCACGTCCTACAACGGTGGCGTGTTCTACGGCCTCAACGCCGACCGCGACGCGATGCCCGACGTCGACGTCCTGGCCCAGTCGATCGTGGACTCGCTGGCCGAGCTGACGAGCGGGCGGGACGTCTGATGCCGGTCGTGCGGATCTACGTGCCGCTCAGCGGATCCGCCCTCCGGGGCCTCGCCGACACCGCGGCCCTGAGGGCCAGTGTCGACGCGCCGGTCGACGCCTTCGCCGTGACGGACGAGCTCATCGCCCAGGCGCCTGCACTCGACGAGGAGGACCTCGAGTACGCCGCCTTCGTCGACGCCGTTGCGGCTGCGGCCGGGTGCCGGGACCACCGTGGTGACCGGCGTCTTGTCCTGGCGGGCGACGCGGACCCCGAGGCGCTGCGCGCGGGGAGCGGCGCGCCGAGCGCCGTCCGTCTGATCGATGACCTGCCGCTCTCTCGGGTCGCCTCGTTCCACGTCGACGAGGCCGGGCCGCACCCGGGTGCCGTGCAGGATGAGGCGGACTCCCTGCTCTGGTACGACGTCACCGAGCTGGGCGAGGTGGCCAGCTTCTTTTCCGAGTAGCGAACGTCCCACGCGTCCGGCTCGGGCAGAGGAGGCCCATGGCCGCCGTCCCATCCCGTGGTCGACATCCTCCCCACACCCGCACCCACTTGTTAGGTTCTCCGAATGGACCTAACCGCCGAGGAGTACGAGCGGCGCGACGCTGCGCGGCTGGCCGAGATCTTGGCCGGCCCACCCCTGACCTGGGTGTTCGCCGGTGACAGCATCACGCAGGGGGTGAGCCACACCCACGGCTACCGTGGCGTCGTGGAGCACTTCGCCGAGCGGCTCCGCGGCGAGCTAGGCCGAGTCCGGGACGCGGTCATCAACTCTGGCGTGGCTGGGTCGACGGTCGCCGACCTGCTCCCCGAGTTCCATTGGCGAATCAGTCGATTCGCGCCCGATGTGGTCGTGGCGATGTTCGGCACCAACGACGCCCTCGTCCAGAACGAGGGCGGGGTCAGAGCGTTCCGGTACGACCTCGGCCAGCTCGTCGAGCGTTCCCGCGACCTCGGGGCGACCGTCATCCTCCAGACGCCCCCGCCCGTCGGGGCCGGGGACGAGCGCGACCCGGAGACCGTGGCCGCCTACGCAGACGAGGTGCGCTCGGTTGCCCGCGAGCTGGGGGTCCCGCTGGTCGACCACCACGCGATCTGGGGCGCCGCGGGCTCGGCCGGCCGGGCCCCTGCGGCTTGGCTCGACGACACGGTCCATCCCAACGCGCGCGGCCACCACGAGCTCGCGCTCGCACTCTTCGATCGGCTCGGGGTCCTCGACCCTGACAGCCCGGTCTGCTCCCTCCGGCTGGGCGACGTCACCCCCGCGGAGGCGTGAGCGGCCCCCGTCAAGAGGCGGGTGGACCGATTCCTCAGGGCCGGGTCAGGGTCCGATCAGGGGCGACCATGATGGCGGGGTCGCGCGGCGGCCCGCAGAATCGAGACATGACCTCAAATCCCCTGCAGCAGCCGAACCGGAGGGCCGACCAGCTCATGCGGCCCGAGGACGAGCGCACCTGGGCGGCCGCCGCGCACGCCTCGGCGCTCGTGGCGGCGATCCTGTCCGCCGGCTGGCTCTCCTTCCTCGGCCCGCTCGCCGTCTACCTCTACGGGCGCGGCCGCAGTGACTTCGTGCGGCGGTCTGCCGCCAACGCCTTCAACTTCAACATCCTGCTCTGGGTCGCGACGGTCGTCGGCTGGATCTTCTTCATCACCCTGGTCGGCATACCGGTGGCGCTGATCCTCTGGCTCGGGGTCTTCGTGGGCAGCATCGTCTTCCACCTGCTTGCGGCGCTGCGAGCCTGGAACGGCCAGCCCTACCGCTATCCCTGGACCATCACGATCCTGAAGTGATCTGTAACGATGGGGGGATGCGCGGCGAGCGCATCCCCGTCATCGATCTTCAGGAGCCGTGACATGGACGCAGTGACCCAGGTGCCCCCGCCGGTGAACGAGCCGGTGCTCGACTACGCTCCCGGTTCGCCCGAGCGGGGCGAGCTGGAGGCGGCGCTCGCAGAGCTCGGTTCGACGCAGACGGAGCTGCCGCACACGATCGGCGGGGAGCGGGTGACCGGGTCTGGCGAGCCGATCGAGGTCCGCCGGCCCGACAAGCGCGACGTCGTGCTGGGCGTGCTGCGCAACGCGACCGTCGAGGAGGCGCGCAGGGCGGTGCAGGCCGCCAAGGACGCCGCGCCGGAGTGGCGTGCGATGTCGTTCGACGACCGCGCCTCCATCCTGCTCAAGGCAGCCGAGCTGCTGTCCGGTCCGTGGCGCGCCCGGACGAACGCCGCGACGATGCTCGGCCAGTCCAAGACGTCCTACCAGGCCGAGATCGACAGCGCCTGCGAGCTGATCGACTTCTTCCGCATCAACTCGTACTACGCCCGCCAGATCCTCGCCGAGCAGCCGCCGCTCAACGCGAAGGGCGTCTGGAATCGGACGGACTACCGCCCGCTGGAAGGGTTCGTCTACGCGATCACCCCCTTCAACTTCACCTCGATCGCGGGCAACCTGCCCACGGCACCGGCGCTGATGGGCAACACCGTCGTGTGGAAGCCCTCGCCGACCCAGCAGCTGGCTGCCCAGGTGACGATGGAGCTGCTCGAGGCCGCCGGGCTGCCACCGGGCGTGATCAACCTGGTGGCCGGGGACGGCATCAACGTGTCTCAGGCGGCGCTCCACGACCCGGACCTGGCGGGCATCCACTTCACGGGTTCGACGCCGACCTTCCAGCACCTGTGGAGCGAGGTCGGCTCGAACATCGGCAACTACCGGGCCTACCCACGGCTGGTGGGGGAGACCGGCGGCAAGGACTTTATCGTCGCTCATGCGTCCGCTGACCCGGACGTGCTGCGCACGGCCATGGTCCGGGGTGCCTTCGAGTACCAGGGGCAGAAGTGCTCCGCGGCCTCGCGTGCCTACGTCCCGGAGTCGGTGTGGGCCCGCATTCGGGATGACCTCATCGCCGTCACGAACGACCTGCCCCAGGGCGACGTGACCGACTTCGGCAACTTCATGGGCGCCGTCATCGACGAGCGCGCCTTCGCCAAGCACACCAAGGCGATCGACCGCGCCCACGCGACCGAGGGCATCGAGGTCCTCGCGGGCGGCACCTACGACGACTCGGTGGGGTGGTTCGTGCGTCCGACCGTGCTCGAGGTGAAGAACCGGGAGGACGAGATGTTCTCCACGGAGTACTTCGGGCCGATCCTCGCCGTGCACGTCTTCCCCGACGCGGAGTTCGACGCGGTCGTCGAGCAGATGGAGTCGTTCGCCTCGTACGCGCTCACCGGCTCGATCATCGCGCAGGACCGCCGCGCCATCGCCGAGGCGAGCGACAAGCTGCGCTTCGCCGCCGGCAACTTCTACATCAACGACAAGCCGACTGGTGCCGTCGTGGGCCAGCAACCCTTCGGCGGTGGCCGCGCCTCCGGCACGAACGACAAGGCCGGCGCCCCCCAGAACCTGCTCCGGTGGACGAGCGTCCGCGCCATCAAGGAGGCCTTCGTGCCGCCGACGGAGTGGCGCTACCCGCACATGGGTTGACCAGGGGCGCGAGAGCCCCCGCGGACAACGGGCGGCCGGGCCGGTCGGAAGGCCCTTGGTATGCCGCTGAGCCGGCGAGCGCGTGGCCGCTCAGCGGCATACGGGTCGGTGGTGGTTCAGCGATCGCCCGCCAGCCAGGCGCGAGCAACGGAGCTTTCGCTGCGGATGCCATCGACGATGGCGGGTGCCGCGGTCTTCTCGATCTTGCCCCCGATGAGCGGCACGGAGGCCTTGAGGTCTCCGTCGAGGCTCATGCTCGTGCCGGCGCCGGAGGGCTTGAGGCCGAGCTTGGCCCGCAGCGTCACCGGCGCGCCGCCCAGCACGACGGTGAGGTCGCCGGTGCGCGACCCGTCCCCGTTCGGCGCGGCCCACTCGTAGGTCTCCGTGATGGTCACCCGCGGTCCGATGAGGGACTTGGCGAAGTCGGGCATGTCCTGGGTCGGCAGGTCGCGCTTGGTGACGACCCGGGTGCTGCCGCCGTTCTGGCTCACCGCGACGTCGTGGGAGAGCGAACCGGCTTCCTCGCACTTGCGGGCCTGGAACCGCTCGTCGGTGAGCATGCTGAACACTTCGTCCGGGGCGGCGGGGTACTCGACGGTCTCGGAGATCTTCATGGGGGACACGCTATTGCACGGCTCGTCGTGGCCACGGGCACGCGTCACCCGGCTCCCGTGCGGGCTCGGGCAGCGACGGACTGGAGCACCGCCAGGGACGTCTCGAGCTCCCGGGCGATCAGGGCGAGGTCCCGGCCCTGCGCGGCGGCGACCCGGTTGACCAGCTCCTGCAGGTGCTCACGAGCGCGCAACCGGCTCTGCGGGTCGACGCGGCTCGGCCCCGGTCGCTCCATCACGCGCGTGCCGTCAAGGTCGAGCTCATGTCGGGCCGCCTCGTCGTCGAGTGCCCGGCGTCGGGCCGAGCGTTCGACACCGCTCGTCACGAGGCCCTGCAGGGCGGCCCCGACCCGGTCGAGCTGGACGGCGGTCGCGGTGAGCAGCGCCCGTTCGCCGGCCGTCTCCGGGACGGCTGGGCGGCGGCTGCCGGGAGCCGGCTCACCGAGCGGTTCGAGCAGCTGGGTCAAACGCAGCGCATGGGCTCGCAGGGCGCCGCCGAGCGCCGACGTGGACCCGGGGTCGACGGGCTCGGGGCTCACCGGCGCACCGCCCCGGGGTCATGGTCGTGGCCCTTCTCGCGGTCGTCCGTCCCGACGGTGCTGCCGACGTCGAGGAGCCGCTCCTCCAGCGCGTCCGAGAGGGCCAGGAGGGTGTCGGCGGCCTGCTCGACCCAGGCGTCGAGCAGGCGCTGCTCGGCAGGGCTGCCCAGCTCGGGCATGTGCGTCAACAGGTCCGCTGCCAGGGCGCGGGTCAGTGACCGCCCCTCGACCAGGCCCTGCACGACGCGCGGGGGAACCCGCCGCGCACCCGCTGGAATGCCCATGGCCACCACTGTAGACAGGTGCGCCTTGGCCGCCGAGAAGTTCTCCACCGAGCGTCGATTCCGGGGTCACGAGCCGTCAGGGCTAGGCTCGCTGCTGATGCACGGCACGAAGAGGTGCCGGCACGTCTAGTGCGCGAAGGAATCGATCCGCCGACATGTCTGTGTCAGTCCACAGCTCTCGCAATGACGTTCTCCAGGCCGCTGCGGCGGCCTCGCCGCCCAGCAACGGCCAGGCCGGCTCCGGAGGGGCAGACCGCCGAGGTCAGGTGGCCGACTACCTCGCGGCCTTCTACCGCCACGTCGCGACCGAGGACCTTGTCTCACGAGACCCGGCGGAGCTCGCCGCGATCGCCGCCTCCCAGCGACGGCTGGCGCTCGATCGCCCGGTCGGGACCGTCAACGTCCGGGTCTTCAACCCGGAACTGGTCCGGGATGGCTGGGAGAGCCCGCTCACCACCGTCGAGATCGTCACCGATGACATGCCATTCCTCGTCGACTCGGCGCTCGCAGCATTGGGCGGTTTCGACCGGGGGGTGCACATCATCATGCACCCACAGATGTCGGTGCGCCGTTCGGTGACCGGCCAGCTCGAGGAGGTGGTGACGGACACGACGGAGGGCGAGTTCCCCGGCACCGGCATCACGCACGAGTCGTGGATGCACCTGGAGATCGACCGGCTCCCCGACGCCGGACTGGCCGAGGTGGAGATGCGGCTGCGCAAGGTCCTCGACGACGTGCGTGACTCCGTCGAGGACTGGCCCAAGATGCGGGCCCACGCCCTGGCGATCGCCGCCGAGCTCAAGGCGTCGGCACCGCCCGGCACGCAGCCCCGGGAGGCGCGCGAGGCCGGTCGGTTCCTCGAGTGGCTCGCGCACAACAACTTCACCTTCCTCGGCTACCGCGAGTACTCGCTGCACCACGAGCACGGCCAGGACATCTCCCGTTCGGTGCCGGGCACCGGTCTCGGCATCCTTCGCTACGACCGGCCGCAGGCCGCGGGCCACGTGCTCACGCAGGCGGCGAGCCGGGCCGCCCACGACTCCGCCATCCTCATCATCACCAAGGCGAACTCGCGTGCGACCGTCCACCGCGACGCGTACCTCGACTACGTCTCGATCAAGAAGTTCGACGAGACCGGTGAGTGCATCGGTGAGCAGCGCTTCCTCGGGCTCTACGCGTCGGCGGCCTACAACGACACGATCCAGGACATCCCCCTGCTCGACGTGCGGGCCCAGGAGGTGCTCCGGCTGACCGGCCTCTCCCAGGACAGCCACTCGGGCAAGGACATCCTCCAGATCCTGGAGACCTACCCGCGCGACGAGCTCTTCCAGACGAGCGCGACCCAGCTGGCCGAGATCGCGACGAGCGTGCTGCACCTGCAGGAGCGGCGCAAGACGAAGCTGTTCCTGCGTCGCGACGACTTCGGTCGCTTCATGTCATGCCTCGTCTACATGCCCCGGGACCGCTACAACACGGCGGTGCGGCTGCGCATCGAGGCGATCCTGCTCGAGGCCTTCCACGGCGAGAACATCGACTTCACGACCCGGGTGGGCGAGTCGAGCCTCGCGCGGCTCCACTTCGTCGTGCGCATGGCGCCGGGCGAGGAGATCCCGGAGGTCGACGAGGCGGCCCTCGAGCAGCGGGTCATCGACGCGACGCGGACCTGGGACGAGGACCTGTCCGACGCCCTGAGCGAGGCCCGCGGCGCCGAGGGCGCCGCGCGGGCCATGGCGGCCTACGCGAAGGCCCTCCCGGAGGCCTACAAGGAGGACTTCGACGTCACCACGGCCGTGCGCGACCTCGAGCGCATCGACCGGCTCGGCGACTCCATGGACGCCACGGCCCTGCACCTCTACGACGACGAGACCTGCGGACCGGCCGAGCGACGCTTCAAGCTCTACCGACGTGGGGAGCTGTCGCTCACCGAGGTGCTCCCGATGTTCACCCACCTCGGCCTCGAGGTCGTCGACGAGCGGCCCTACCAGCTGCAGCTGCCGCACGGCTCGGGACTGCACATCTACGACTTCGGGCTCCGGGCCGACGACCCGGGCAAGTGGGGCAGCGGGTCACGTCGAGAGGAGGTCAGCCGGCACTTCGAGGCCGCCGTCCGAGCGGTGTGGGACGGAGTTGTCGAGTCCGACGGGTTCAACGCGCTCGTCCTCGCCGCCGACCTCACCTGGCGGCAGGTCGTCATCCTCCGGGCGGTGGCCAAGTACCTCCGACAGACCGGTTCGACGTTCTCGCAGGACTACCTCGAGACGGCCCTCGCGGCCAACGCCGCGATCGCCCGTGACCTGGTCGAGCTGTTCGAGACCCGCTTCGATCCCGACGCCTTCGAGGACTCGGAGGCGGGCCGCACCCAGCGTCAGGAGCGCGAGGACGAGATCGCGGCCAACGTCCAGGAGGCCCTGGGCGAGGTGGCCAGCCTCGACCAGGACCGCATCATCAGGGCCTTCCTCGGGGTGATCCTCGCCAGCCTGCGCACGAACTACTACCAGCGGGACGAGGACGGCGCGCCGAAGCCCTACGTGTCGATCAAGCTGAACCCCAAGGCCGTGCCGGACCTCCCGGCGCCCCGGCCGATGTTCGAGGTGTGGGTCTACGGGCCTCGGGTGGAGGGCGTCCACCTGCGGTTCGGCAAGGTGGCCCGAGGTGGCCTGCGGTGGTCCGACCGCCGGGAGGACTTCCGCACCGAGATCCTCGGCCTGGTCAAGGCCCAGATGGTCAAGAACGCCGTCATCGTGCCGACCGGCTCCAAGGGCGGCTTCTTCGCCAAGCAACTGCCCGACCCGGCGGTGGACCGCCGCGGGTGGCTCGACGAGGGCATCGCGGCCTACCGGATGTTCATCTCCGGGCTGCTCGACGTCACGGACAACCTCGTCGACGGGACACCTGTGCCGCCCGAGCGGGTCGTCCGGCACGACGGGGACGACACCTATCTGGTCGTCGCCGCCGACAAGGGCACGGCGAAGTTCTCCGACATCGCCAATGCCAAGTCCGCCGAGTACGGCTTCTGGCTCGATGACGCCTTCGCCTCCGGCGGGTCAGCAGGATACGACCACAAGGCCATGGGCATCACCGCCAGAGGCGCCTGGGAGTCGGTGAAGCGGCACTTCCGCGAGATGGGCATCGACACCCAGACCGAGAACTTCACGGCGGTCGGCATCGGTGACATGAGCGGGGATGTCTTCGGCAACGGCATGTTGCTGTCCGAGCACATCCGGCTGGTGGCCGCGTTCGACCACCGCCACATCTTCGTCGACCCCACCCCGGATGCAGCAACGTCCTTTGCGGAGCGGCAACGCCTCTTCGACCTGCCCGGGTCATCGTGGCGGGACTACGACGAGCAGCTCATCTCGAAGGGCGGCGGGGTCTTCGACCGGTCGGCGAAGTCCGTGCCCGTCTCCCCGGAGATGGCGGCGGCGTTGGCGCTCCCGGAGGGCACGACCTCCCTCACCCCGGCCGAGCTGATGCGGGCCATCCTTGCCGCGCCGGTCGACCTGCTCTGGAACGGCGGCATCGGCACCTACGTCAAGGCCGCCTCGGAGAGCAACGCCGAGATCGGTGACCGCGCCAACGACAGCATTCGGATCAACGGCGCCGACCTGCGGTGCAAGGTGGTCGGTGAGGGCGGCAACCTCGGGATGAGCCAGCTGGGCCGGATCGAGGCAGCGCTGGCCGGGGTGCGGGTCAACACCGACGCGATCGACAACTCGGCCGGCGTGGACACCTCCGACCACGAGGTCAACATCAAGATCGCCCTCGGCGGGCCGATCCGCAGCGGGGCCCTGTCGATGGAGCGGCGCAACCAGCTGCTCGCGTCGATGACCGACGAGGTCGCCGCACAGGTCCTGCGGGACAACTACGAGCAGAACGTCCTGCTCGGCAACGCTCGGGCCCAGCAGCACGCGATGCTGACCGTCCACGAGCGACTCATCCAGTTCCTCGTCGAGGAGGGCGATCTCGACCGGGGGCTGGAGTTCCTGCCCACGGATTCGGAGATCGCCCGGCGGCAGAAGGGCGGGCTGGGCCTCGTCTCGCCGGAGTTCGCGGTCCTCGTCGCCTATACCAAGCTCTACCTCAAGAGCCAGATCGGGGCATCGACCCTGCCGGACGACCCGTTCTTCGCGGAGACGCTCCACGAGTACTTTCCGCGGCCGCTGCGCGAGGCCTACGCGGCAGCCATCGACGAGCACCCGCTGCGCCGGGAGATCATCACCAACTCGGTGGTCAACTCGATGGTCAACCGCGGTGGCATCACCTTCGCCTTCCGGGCGGCGGAGGAGACAGGGGCGACGCCCGACCAGGTCGCGCGCGCCTACGTGGTGTGCCGGGAGATCTTCGACCTGCCCAGCTATGTGCAGGCCGTCGAGGCGACCGACAACATCGTGCCGACCGAGGCACAGACCGTGCTCTACCTCGAGTTCCGGCGGCTCGTCGATCGTGCGGTGCGGTGGTTCCTCACGAACCGACCGGGCGACTTCGACATCGTCGCGCAGCTGCAGCGCTTCAAGCCAGGCGTGCAGGAGTACGGCAGGCGCATGGCGGAGCTGCTCCAGGGCTCGGAGCGCGAGCGCTTGCTCCACCGGGCTGCGGAGCTGAGGGGATCTGGCGTCCCGGAGGAGCTCGCGCTCGACGCGGCATCGCTGCTGGACCGCTACTCGCTCCTCGACTGCATCGAGACCGCCGCCGAGACGGGGGAGGAGCTCGCCGACGTCGTCGGGACCTACTTCCGCCTCTCGGAGAGCTTCTCGATCGACGCGATGCTGTCCCGGGTCACGAACCTGCCGCGGGAGAACCGGTGGGACGCGATGGCGCGCGGGGCGCTGCGCGACGACCTCTACTCGGTCCTCATCGCACTGACCCGCTCTGCCCTCGAGGTGAGCGACCGCGGGGCGACTCCGGCCGAGCGCGTCGAGCAGTGGTTCGCGCTCAACGCCGAGGCGCTCCGGCGGGCCCAGACGTCGCTCGCGGCGATCGACCGGATGTCGCACCCCGGCATCGCCGCGCTCTCCGTGGCGCTGCGGACGCTCCGGACGGTGACGCGCCCCGTCGCGGCCGCGCCCTCCGCGGTCTCGACGCAGGCGGCCGCGTCGGGCTCCGTGGACGGGACGTCGAAGGAGGCCGCGGCGAGCGGCGCATAGGCTCTCGCCGTGGCTACCTTGTCCGAGCGCCTCCGTGCGAGAACCGAGCTGACCGACCCGGACATCGAGTGGTTGCACCTGCTCGTGGGCGACTGGCAGCTGATCGCCGACTTGTCCTTCGCGGATCTCATCCTCTGGGTGCGTTCGCTCGACGACCAGTGGGAGGCGGTCGCGCATGTCCGTCCCACTACGGGTCAGCTCGTCTTCGTCGAGGACCAGGTGGGACGGGTCGCCGACCCCGGGCGGACCGCCCGGCTGCTGACCGAGGCCGCGGCGGACCGTCGCAACGTCCGGGTCCGGCAGGCGCCGGACGGCCCGGAGGAGACGATCCGCGAGGAGTTCATCCCGGTCATCCGGGAGGACCACGTCGTCGGGGTGATGACGCGCCACACGAACCTTTGGACCACACGCACCCCCAGCCGTCTCGAGATCACGTACCTTGCGACGGCGGACGCGTTGTGTCGGATGGTGTCAGCCGGCGAGTTCCCCCATCCGGGTGCCCCCACCGGGGTGCGCCGCGGCGCACCGCGGGTCGGTGACGGCGTCATCCGTCTCGACGTCGACGGCGTCGTCACCTACGCGAGCCCCAACGCCGTGTCCGCCCTGCACCGCCTCGGGCATCTGGGCGAGGTCGTCGGCGCCAGCCTCGCCCAGATCGTCACCGACAACCTGCGGGAGAACTACCCGGTCGACGAGGGCCTGCCGCTCGTCGTCACCGGCCGCCAGCCGTGGCGGACCGAAGTAGTCGCCGGTGGGACGACGGTGTCGATGCGGGCGATCCCGCTCACCGAGTCGGGCCAGAGGTTCGGCGCGATCGTGCTCCTGCGCGACGTGGGCGAGCTGCGGCGCCGGGAACGCGAGCTGATGACGAAGGACGCGACGATCCGGGAGATCCACCACCGCGTCAAGAACAACCTGCAGTCGGTCGCCGCCCTGCTGCGCCTCCAAGCCAGACGGGTCCCCGACGGGGAGGCGAGGGCCGCGCTCGAGGAGGCGGAGCGGCGAGTGGGGACGATCGCCCTGGTCCACGACCAGCTGAGCCAGGGCTTCGACGAGACCGTCGACTTCGACCCCATCGCGGAGCGGGGGCTGCGGGCCGTCGTCGAGGTGGCCGCCAACGGGACCGCCGTGCGTACGGAGCTGGAGGGCAGTTTCGGCCAGCTGCGGGCCGAGGACGCGACGTCGCTGGCGATGATCCTCAGCGAGCTCGTCCAGAACGCCATCGAGCACGGCCTGGGCGACACCGGCGGAGTCGTCAAGGTGCGCGTGCAGCGGACCGCCGACGACCGGGGTCAACCGATGGTCGTCGTCGCGGTCGAGGATGACGGGCGAGGGGTCGACCCCGACCGTCCACCCGGTTCCGGCCTGGGGACCCAGATCGTGCAGTCCCTTGTGGCGGACCTGCAGGGCCGGATCGTCTGGGAGCAGGTGGTGCCGCACGGCACCCGGGCCCGCTTCACTGCGAGCCTGCGGCCCCTGCCCTGAGCGCAAGCAAAAGCCCGGCGAGATGTCTCGCCGGGCTGGGCAGGCAGTGGTCAGCCGGCGCGGCGTGCTCGGGCATTACGACGCTTGAGCGCGCGCCGCTCGTCCTCGGACAGGCCACCCCAGACACCGGCGTCCTGACCGGTCTCCAGGGCCCACTTGAGGCAGACGTCGATGACCGGGCAGGTCCGGCAGACCGCCTTCGCCTCTTCGATCTGTGCGATGGCCGGACCCGTGTTCCCGATGGGGAAGAACAGCTCCGGATCGGCATCCAGGCAGGCAGCGCGGTCGCGCCAGTCCATATGGATCGTGCTCCTTCGTCAAGTATCGGCACCACCTGGATCAAGGCGGTGCAGTTGGGGCGCCAGCGTCGTTGTCGGAGCCAAGATCATGGTCGGGCCATGGGTGCTTCCCCCCTGCCCAACGCAAACGCGCACGAAGGTGTTCCGTACGCGTCCGCAACAATCAAGTGTGCCGCCAGATCCCGGCCCGACTCAAGAGGTGGGAGGCAGTTCACACAAGACATTGATGTTACCCGCAGCGTCGAGCGGGGTCCAGAGGGTGTTGGTCGAATCACCCAGGCGGGGAAGTACGCTGGTCGCCGTGACATCGCAGGGCCCGGAGCGGCACGACGGATCAGTGGCGACCGCCCGTTCGGTGGCCGCGCTCGTGATGGTCCTCCAGGCGCTCGTGCTGCTCGGCTACTTCGGGTTCTTCGTCTACGAGATCATGCAGGGGGCCTCAGACGGCACGGTCCTCGCCGGGACGTTGAGCGGGCTGATCCTCGTCTTCGCGATCCTCAGCAGCGTGCTCGGCCGGGGCTGGATGCGCGGCGCACGGTGGCCCCGGACCCCGACGATCCTCTGGAACGCGCTGCTGCTGCCGGTGGCATGGTCCCTGCACGATGCCGGCCGGAGTGCGCTCGGCCTCGGGCTCGGTGTGCTGGCGCTGGTCGGGATCCTCTCAGCGGTGCTCGCGGGCCCGGGTGGCACGCACCACGGCGCGGACGAGGTCAGCTGATCTGGAGCCAGTCGTTCCAGCCGTTGTGGAGCACGAGCCAGGCGATGAGGCCGTAGCCCGCCTGCCCCGGGTGTGCTCTGTCCGGGCTCGCCGCCAGGTCGGCCATCCACTGGTCATGTCCGACCAAGGGGCGGAAGCAGTCGACGTAGGTGATGCCACGCCGGCCGCAGACGTCGGCCTGGGCCTGCGCCAGCGCCTCCACCCGGCGGTTGACCTCGGGGTCGAGGGTCGGCGTGAGACCGACGACGAAGACCGCGATCCCGGCGCCCTTCGCCTCGTCGAGGATGTTGGCCAGGTTGAGTCGCGACCGCGCCATGGTGACGCCCGTGAGGACGTCGTTCATGCCCACGGACAGCACGAGCCGCTTCTCGGTGCGGTCCTTCCACCTGGGGTGGCACTCGGCGGCCCAGCGCGCCACGACGTCCGCGGATGTGTCGCCGCGCACGCCGAGGTTGTATGCCGTGAGGTCGAGATCCGGATGCTGGGTGCGGGCGACCACTCGGCCGACCCAGCCGAGACCCTTCGGGTCGCCGTAGCCGGCCGTCTGTGAGGCGCCGAGGAACACCATGCCGACGTCCCTGACGCCGTCGGCGACCGTGAACTCGACGCTGGGGGTGAAGTAGGTCTCCTCACCAGGGGTGGGGGTCGCTTCCATGCTCATCTGTCGTGGCCTGCTGTCCGTGAACTGCGTGTGCTGTGAGGGGTAGGCGGGGCCGACCCCGAATGACGGGCTCTCGTGATGGGGAGTCTGCTGCATGTTCACTGCTCAGTCCTCGTCGTCATCCAGTCGGGCGAGCCAGGTGGCGAGACGGTCGATGGGCACCTCGAACTCGGGGTTGAGGTCGACGAACGTGCGCAGCTGGTCGGCGAGCCAGTCGAGGCTCACCTCCTCGTCACCGCGGCGCGCCGCGAGCTCTTCGATACCCCGGTCGGTGAAGTACACCTCTGGAGGCTATCGCGCGCGTGCGCCGGGCTGCGGGAGGCCCGGCACACGCGCCGCGGGGGGTGGGGCCGGTCTCCCGTCCCCACCCACGACCCATCAGTGGCCGAAGGCCCTGTCCATCAGGGCCGCCTGCTCCGCCGCGTGCTTCTTCGATGATCCGGTCGCGGGGGAGGCCGAGGCCTTGCGAGCCACGACCCGCAGCGGCCGGGCCTCGCCCAGCTCACTCAGGTCCTCGTGGAGCCACTGCGCCATGAGGGGCCAGGCACCCTGGTTGCGCGGCTCGTCCTGCACCCAGACCAGCTCGGCGTTGGGGTACTGCGAGACCGTCTGCTTGATCTCCTCGACGGGGATCGGGTAGAGCCGCTCGACGCGGATGATGGCCACCCGGTCGTCGCCTCGCTTCTCGCGCTCCGCCTCGAGCTCGTGGACGATCTTGCCGGAGCAGAGCAGGACTCGCTCGACCTGCTCCGAGGGCGGACGCGTGTCGGGCAGGACCGGCCGGAAGCCGCCCTGGGTGAAGTCCTCCACCGGGCTCGCCGCGGCCTTGCTCCGCAGCATCGACTTCGGGGTGAAGACGATGAGTGGGACCCGCGGACGGGCGTAGGCCTGCCGTCGCAGCAGGTGGAAGTACGACGCCGCGGTCGACGGGTAGGCGACCGTCATGTTGTTCTCGGCGCACAGCTGCAGATAGCGCTCGATCCGGGCGGACGAGTGGTCCGGGCCCTGGCCCTCGTACCCGTGCGGCAGGAGGAGCACGACCGAGGAGCGCTGGCCCCACTTCTGCTCGGAGCTGCTGATGAACTCGTCGACGATCGTCTGGGCGCCGTTCGCGAAGTCACCGAACTGCGCCTCCCAGAGCACGAGGGCGTCGGGGCGCTCGACCGAGTAGCCGTACTCGAAGCCCATCGCGGCGTACTCGGACAGGAGCGAGTCGTAGACCCAGAACCGGGCCTGGCCCTCGCCGAGGTAGAGCAGCGGGGTCCACTCCTCGCCGGTGTTCTTGTCGATCAGGACGGCGTGGCGCTGCACGAAGGTGCCGCGACGGCTGTCCTGCCCGGCGAGACGGACCGGCGTGCCCTCCTTGAGCAGGGTGCCGAAGGCGAGCAGCTCGGCCATCGGCCAGTCGATGCCGCCCTCGTGGACCATCGTCGCGCGCCGGTCCATCAGCTGCTTGAGCTTCGGGTGGATCGTGAAGCCCTCTGGCGGGCTGTTGAAGGTCTCGCCGATCTTGACGATCTCCTGTGCCGGCACGCCGGTCTGAGTGGAGGAGCGCACCGGGGCCCGGTCGTCGAGCACCTGCGCTGTCGGCTTCTCGAGGCCCGCGTTGTCCGGGGCGTCCGAGTCGCCGCCGGCGGGCAGCGACTCCGGCTCCTTCGTCGCCTCACGGGTCTCGACGAAGACCCGCTCGAGCTGCTGCTGGTAGTCGCGCAACGCAGCCTCGGCGTCCTCGACGCCGATGTCGCCACGCCCGATGAGGGACTCCGTGTAGAGCTTGCGCACCGAGCGCTTGGCCTCGATGAGGTTGTACATCAGCGGCTGGGTCATCGACGGGTCGTCGCCCTCGTTGTGCCCACGTCGGCGGTAGCAGACCATATCGATGACGACGTCCTTGTTGAACGTCTGGCGGAACTCGTAGGCGAGCTCGGCGACGCGCACGCAGGCCTCGGGGTCGTCACCGTTGACGTGGAAGATGGGGGCCTGGATCATCCGTGCCACGTCCGTGGAGTAGACGGAGGAGCGCGACGAGCTCGGCGACGTGGTGAAGCCCACCTGGTTGTTGATGACGATGTGGACCGTGCCGCCCGTGCGGTACCCGCGCAGCTGGGAGAGGTTGAGCGTCTCGGCGACGACGCCCTGCCCGGCGAACGCCGCGTCACCGTGGAGGAGCACCGGCATGACGGTGAAGTCCTCGCCCGCCAGGTTGAGCCGGTCCTGCTTGGCGCGCACGATGCCCTCGAGCACGGGGTTGACCGCCTCGAGGTGCGAGGGGTTGGCCGCGATGTACACCTTGGTCATCGCGCCGTCCTCGGCGACGAACTTGCCCTCCGTGCCGAGGTGGTACTTGACGTCACCGGAGCCCTGCACCGAGCGCGGGTCCTGCTTGCCCTCGAACTCCCGGAAGATCTGCCCGTACGACTTGCCCGCGATGTTGGCCAGCACGTTGAGCCGTCCGCGGTGCGGCATCCCGATGCAGACCTCGTCGAGGCCGTCCGCCGCCGCGCGGCAGAGGATCCGGTCGAGGAGGGCGATGACCGACTCGCCGCCCTCGAGCGAGAAGCGCTTCTGCCCGACGAACTTCGTCTGCAGGAAGGTCTCGAAGGCCTCGGCCGCGTTGAGCCGGCGCAGGATGCGCATCTGCTCGTCGCTCGTGATCTTCTTGTACGGGACCTCGACCTTGTCCTGGATCCACTTGCGCTGTTCGGGGTCCTGGATGTGCATGTACTCGATGCCGACCGTGCGGCAGTAGGAGTCCCTGAGGATGCCGAGGATCTTGCGCAGCTTGAGGAACGGGGCGCCGCCGAACCCGCCGGTCGCGAAGCTGCGCTCCAGGTCCCAGAGGGTCAGGCCGTGGGTCGTGATGTCGAGGTCGGGGTGGCGGCGCTGCTTGTACTCCAGCGGGTCGGTGTCGGCCATGAGGTGGCCGCGGACCCGGTAGGCGTGGATCAGCTCCTGGACGCGGGCGACCTTGTTGATGTCGTCGTCGTGGGAGGAGTCGATGTCCTGGATCCACCGCACCGGCTCGTACGGGATCCGCAGCGAGGCGAAGATCTCGTCGTAGAAGCCGTCCTCGCCGAGGAGGAGCTGGTGGATGATCCGCAGGAAGTCGCCGCTCTGGGCGCCCTGGATGATGCGGTGGTCGTAGGTCGAGGTCAGCGTGAGGATCTTGCTGACCGCGTTGCGGTTGAGGGTCTCGTTGCTCGCGCCCTGCCACTCGGCCGGGTACTCGAGGGCGCCGACCCCGATGATGGTGCCCTGGCCCTGCATGAGGCGGGGCACGGAGTGGACGGTGCCGATGCCGCCGGGGTTGGTGAGCGAGATCGTGGTGCCCTGGAAGTCCTCGATCGTCAGCTTGTTCTGGCGGGCCTTGCGCACGATGTCCTCGTAGGCGGCCCAGAAGTGGACGAAGTCCATCGTCTCGGCGGCCTTGATGGACGGGACGACGAGGGTCCGGCTGCCGTCGTCCTTCTTGAGGTCGATCGCGAGACCGAAGTTGACGTGGGCCGGCTCGACGACCGCCGGCTTGCCGTCCTGCTCGGTGAAGCTGTGGTTCATCTCCGGCATCTTCTTCAGCGCCTTGACCATGGCGAAGCCGATGAGGTGCGTGAAGGAGACCTTGCCGCCACGGGCGCGGGCGAGGTGGTTGTTGATGACGACGCGGTTGTCGATGAGCAGCTTGGCCGGCACGCTGCGGACGCTCGTCGCCGTGGGCACCTCGAGCGAGGCGTTCATGTTGGACACGACCCGAGCCGGGGCGCCGCGCAGCGGGCGGACCACGTCGGTGGTCACGTCGCTCGGCT
>DASSTN010000071.1:0-8005 GCA_035707905.1 Intrasporangium sp. | reverse complement strand
TCTCCAGCAGGTGTACGGCGACGCCGACACCGTGCCGAAGGAGGTCCTCCTGCCCGTCCTGCCGGACGACGCCGAGGCGACCCGCGAGTGGCTCTCCGGGCTGCGTGGCTCCACGGTCGACCTGCGCATCCCGCAGCGTGGTGACAAGAAGACCCTGATGGAGACGGTGACCCGCAACGCCCAGCAGTCCCTGGCCCGGCACAAGGTGGCCCGCGCCGGCGACCTCACGCTGCGCAGCCAGGCCCTGCAGGAGCTCCAGGAGGCGCTCGACCTCGACGAGGCGCCCCTTCGCATCGAGTGCTACGACGTCAGCCACGTCCAGGGCACCAACGTCGTCGCCAGCATGGTCGTCTTCGAGGACGGCCTCCCGCGCAAGAGCGAGTACCGCCGCTTCATCGTCCGCGGCGCGTCCGTGGAGCTCGGCGACGGTCCCGCCACCATCGACGACACGGCCGCCATGCGCGAGGTCCTGGGGCGCCGCTTCCGGCGCTACCTCGAGGAGGCCGAGGGAGCGGGCGACCTCGACCTCCAGGCCGGTGTGGTGGGGGAGGCGGCGGCAGAGGTGGCGCCTCCGCGGGGGCAGAACGGCAGCGCGGCGGAGGGGCAGGGCGCCCCTGATGAGGAGCCGGGTGCTGCCGACGAGGAGCAGGACGGGCGACGCGGCGGGCCGATCGACCCAGACACCGGCCGCCCCCGCCGCTTCGCCTACCCGCCCAGCCTCGTCGTCGTCGACGGTGGGCTGCCGCAGGTCAACGCCGCTCAGGCCGTCCTCGACGAGCTCGGCATCGAGGAGGTCGCGCTCGTCGGGCTGGCCAAGCGTCTCGAGGAGGTCTGGCTGCCCGGCCACGACTACCCGGTCATCCTGCCCCGCACGAGCGAGGGGCTCTACCTGCTCCAGCGCCTGCGCGACGAGGCGCACCGCTTCGCCATCACGTTCCACCGGCAGCGCCGCTCCAAGGCCATGACGAGCTCGGCCCTGGACGGCATCCCGGGCCTGGGGCCGGGCCGGCAGAAGGCGCTGCTGCGCCACTTCGGCTCCGTCAAACGCCTCCGTGAGGCCAGCGCTGATGACCTCACCTCCGTCCGGGGTATCGGACCGGCACTTGCAGAGACCATCGCGGCCCACCTGGCCGGCGCGGCTCCCGAGCCCGCAGTCAACCTCACGACGGGAGAAGTCCTCGAATGACCGCAACCAGCAGTCCGACGCATGTCGCGCTCTCCGACTCGCCGATCGTCATCGTGACCGGGATGAGCGGTGCGGGGCGCACGACGGCGGCGAACGTCCTCGAGGACCTCGGCTGGCTCGTCGTCGACAACCTGCCGCCACAGATGTTGTCGGGCCTGGCGGACCTTCGCGACGAGGCGATCGCGCGCAACCCCGAGGCGGCGCTGCGGAAGGTGGCCGTCGTCGTTGACGTCCGGTCCCGGCTCTGGTTCAAGGAGCTCGCGGCGGCGATCGACGGGATGAAGGCGCACGGGGAGGACCCCAGCCTCGTCTTCCTCGACGCGACCGACGAGGCGCTCGTGCGGCGCTTCGAGAGCGTGCGCCGCCCGCACCCCCTCCAGGGGGACGGCCGGCTGCTCGACGGCATCCAGCAGGAGCGGGCGATGCTCGTCGAGCTGCGGTCCGCCGCCGATGTCGTCATCGACAGCTCGGGGCTCAACGTGCACCAGCTCTCCGCGAAGGTGACATCGCTCTTCTCCGGCGACCAGGCCGCGCAGCTGCGCATCGCGGTCATGTCCTTCGGCTTCAAGTACGGCCTGCCGATGGATGCCGACATCGTCCTCGACATGCGCTTCCTGCCCAACCCGCACTGGATCCCGGACCTGCGGCCGCTCACCGGGCGCGACGAGCGGGTGGCGCGGTTCGTGATGGAACAGGAGGGGGCGGACGAGTTCCTCGGGCAGGCGGAGGCGCTCCTCGACACGATGGTGGGTGGCTACATCCGCGAGGGCCGCCGTTACATCACGGTCGCCGTCGGCTGCACCGGGGGCAAGCACCGGTCGGTGGCCATGGCCGAGGCGCTCGCCGACCGGCTGGACGGTGAGCTCGTCGATACCTTCGTCGTGCACCGGGACCTCGGCCGCGAATGACGCCCACCCTGCCACCCGCCCTGCCCTGGCCCAAGCAGCCGGGGGCCCCCGGCCTGGGGCCGATGGGCCGACTCACCCCGACCCCGACGCACCACCGGCACGTCGTCGCGCTCGGCGGCGGACATGGGCTCTCGGCGACGCTGTCCGCGCTCCGGCTCCTCACCGACAACGTCACGGCGATCGTCACCGTGGCGGACGACGGCGGGTCAAGTGGCCGGCTGCGGCGCGACTTCAACGTGCTGCCGCCCGGCGACCTGCGCATGGCCCTCTCGGCGCTCTGCGACGACTCGGAGTGGGGGCACACCTGGCGCGACGTGCTCCAGCACCGGTTTGCCGGCGATGGTGACCTGCAGGGGCATGCGCTCGGCAACCTCATGATCGTCTCGCTTTGGGAGCTGCTCGGCGACACCGTCGGCGGACTCGACCTCGTCGGCCGGCTCCTCGGGGCACGCGGCCGGGTCCTGCCGATGGCGGCCGAGCCGCTCGAGATCATCGCCGAGATCGTCGGCCACGACCCGACGCGTCCGGACGAGATCGTCGAGGTTCACGGCCAGCACCTCGTCGCGTCCTCGCCCGGGCGAGTTCTGTCGATCGGGATCGTGCCGACCTGCCCGAAGCCCTGCGAGCCGGCGTTGGAGGCGGTCGCCCAGGCCGACTGGGTGGTCCTCGGTCCGGGGTCGTGGTTCACCTCGGTAATGCCGCACCTGCTCGTGCCGGACCTCGCCGACGCCCTCACCGCGACGAAGGCCCGCAAGGTGCTCAACCTCAACCTCGAGGTCGACCGCGGCGAGACCCGTGACTTCCGCGCCGAGGACCACCTCGCCTCGCTCGCGGCCAATGCGCCGGACCTGACCCTCGACGTCGTCCTCGCTGACCCGTCCGTCGTAGTCGATGCGGACTCGCTGCGGTGCGCCGCGGACGACCTCGGTGCCGAGCTCGTCGTGAGCCCGGTGGCGGTTCGGGGCAACCCGGGGGTGCACGACCCGCTGCGGCTGGCGGCCGCCCTTCGCGACGTGATCGGTTGAGCCAGCGGTGAGGACACGACCGAGCGCCAGCGAGGGAGGCCCGGAGCCGCGGTTCGGCTCAACCGATGGGGGATGGTTGAGCCAGCGGTGAGGACACGACCGAGCGCCAGCGAGGGAGGCCCGGAGCCGCGGTTCGGCTCAACCGATGGGGGATCGGCTGAGGCGAGTGGCAGGATGTCCCGCATGGCCATGACAGCGAAGGTGAAGGACGAGCTCTCGCGACTGGACGTCACGAAGACCTGCTGTCGCAAGGCCGAGGTCTCGACGATGCTCCGCTTCGCTGGTGGCCTGCACCTGATCGGAGGCCAGGTCGTCGTCGAGGCCGAGCTCGACACCGCCAATGCCGCCCGCCGGCTGCGGCGCAATCTCGCCGAGGTCTACGGCCACAAGAGCGACGTCCTGGTGCTCGCCGCCGGTGGCCTGCGGCGCGGCTCCCGCTATGTCGTCCGGGTCGTCGAGGACGGGTCGGCCCTCGCTCGCCAGACCGGTCTCATCGACGGCCGGGGCCGGCCGGTCCGGGGCCTACCGCCGAAGATCGTGAGCTCCTCCACCTGTGACTCGGAGGCGGCCTGGCGGGGTGCGTTCCTCGCGCACGGCTCCTTGACGGAGCCGGGCCGCTCCTCGGCCCTCGAGGTGACCTGCCCGGGGCCGGAGGCGGCCCTCGCTCTCGTCGGCGCCGGCCGCAGGCTGGGCGTCCAGGCCAAGGCGCGGGAGGTCCGCGGGGTGGACCGGGTCGTGATCCGAGACGGGGACGCCATCGGAGCCATGCTGACCCGGCTCGGCGCGCACGACGCGGTGCTCGCGTGGGAGGAACGCCGGATGCGGCGCGAGGTCCGCGCGACGGCCAACCGGCTCGCCAACTTCGACGACGCCAACCTGCGCCGGTCCGCTCGTGCCGCAGTGGCGGCCGGGGCCCGCGTCGAGCGCGCGATGGAGATTCTCGGCGAGGAGATCCCCGACCACCTGCGGGAGGCGGGGGTCCTCCGGCTCGAGCACAAGCAGGCGAGCCTCGAGGAGCTGGGGCAGCTCGCGGACCCCCCGATGACGAAGGACGCAGTGGCCGGCCGCATCCGGCGGCTGCTCGCCATGGCCGACCGGCGCGCCGAGGAGCTCGGGGTTCCGGGCACCGAGGCGAACCTCACCCCCGACATGCTCGACTCCTGAGCCGGGGGCCGGTGTCGGCCCGCTCACAGCGGCCGGGAGCCACGACGGGCCCCGAGGCGGCAGGCACTAGGGTTGGACACGGGGCTCGGGTCCACGACAACCACGGGGCCACGGGTCGGCCACAACCACGCAGTCCATCCTTGGAGAGGTTGAGAGCAGTGACAGTTCGCGTTGGCATCAACGGCTTCGGCCGCATCGGGCGCAACTTCTACCGGGCGGTGAAGGCGTCCGGCGCCGACATCGACGTCGTCGCCTTCAACGACCTCGGTGACGACGACACCCAGGCCCACCTGCTCAAGTACGACTCGATCCTCGGACGTTTCCCCGGCGAGGTCCGGGTCGTCGAGGGCGGCATCGAGGTGGACGGCGAGGTCATCACCTCCCTCGCCGAGAAGGACCCGGCGAAGCTGCCCTGGGGTGACCTCGGTGTCGATGTCGTCATCGAGTCGACCGGCTTCTTCACGGACGCGACCAAGGCGAAGGCGCACATCGAAGCGGGCGCGAAGAAGGTCATCATCTCGGCCCCCGCGAAGAACGAGGACATCACCATCGTGATGGGCGTCAACGACGACCAGTACGACGGTGCCAAGCACACGATCATCAGCAACGCCTCGTGCACGACGAACTGCCTCGCCCCCATGGCGAAGGCGCTCAACGACGGGCTCGGCATCGTCCGCGGCCTCATGACGACGATCCACGCGTACACGCAGGACCAGAACCTCCAGGACGGCCCGCACAAGGACCTGCGCCGGGCCCGCGCGGCCGCGATCAACATCGTCCCGACCACGACAGGAGCCGCCAAGGCGGTCTCGCTCGTCCTGCCGGAGCTGAAGGGCAAGCTCGACGGCTACGCCCTGCGGGTGCCGGTCCCGACCGGCTCGGCCACCGACCTCACCTTCGAGGCGCCCCGCGAGACGTCGGTCGAGGAGGTCAACGAGATCATGCGCGCGGCCGCGGACGGCCCGCTGAAGGGCTACCTCGTCTACACGGAGGACCCGATCGTCTCGAGCGACATCGTGACCGACCCGGCGTCCTGCATCTTCGACTCCGGCCTGACGAAGGTCATCGGCAACCAGGTCAAGGTCGTCGGCTGGTACGACAACGAGTGGGGCTACTCCAACCGCCTCGTCGACCTCGTCCAGCTCGTCGGCCAGAGCCTCTGACCGCGCCGCCGACCGAAGGGACGACGTGAAGACGATCGCCGACCTCGGGGACCTGCGCGGCAAGCGGGTCCTCGTCCGTTCCGACCTCAACGTCCCGCTCTCCGGGACCACCATCACCGACGACGGCCGGATTCGCGCCTCGGCTCCGACGATCCTCATGCTGAGCGAGATGGGTGCACGCGTGATCGTGTGCGCCCATCTCGGCCGGCCGAAGGGCGAGCCGAACCCCGCCTACTCCCTGGCGCCGGTCGCCAAGCGACTCGGCCAGGTCCTCCAGAAGCCGGTCGCCTTCGCCGAGGACACCGTCGGGCCGAGCGCCCGCGCGGCCGTCGAGGCGATGCCCGAGGGCGGCGTCGTGCTGCTCGAGAACCTCCGGTTCAACCCGGGGGAGACGGCGAAGACCGACGCTGAGCGGGCCGAGTTCGCCGAGCAGCTCGCCTCGCTCGCCGACGTCTTCGTCTCCGACGGCTTCGGCGTCGTGCACCGGGAGCAGGCCTCCGTCTACGACGTCGCCAAGCTGCTGCCCCACGCGACCGGTGGTCTCGTCGAGGCCGAGGTCAACGTGCTCCGCCGGCTCACCCGCGACCCTGACCGCCCCTACGCGGTGGTCCTCGGCGGTGCGAAGGTCTCGGACAAGCTCGGCGTCATCGGCAACCTCCTCGGCACCGCCGACCGCCTCCTCGTCGGCGGAGGAATGGTCTTCACCTTCCTCAAGGCCCAGGGGCTCGAGGTCGGCAAGAGCCTGCTCGAGCCGGATCAGCTGGACACCGTCCGGGGCTACCTCGAGGACGCGAAGGCCAAGGGCGTCGAGATCGTGCTGCCCGTCGACATCGTCGTCGCCGACGCGTTCAGTGCGGACGCGGCCCACGAGGTCGTCCCGGTCGACCGGATCCCGGCCGACAAGATGGGCCTCGACATCGGACCGGAGTCGGCGAAGCTCTTCGCGGAACGTCTCTCGGACTGCCGCACCGTCTTCTGGAACGGCCCCATGGGGGCCTTCGAGCTGGCACCCTTCGCCGCCGGCACCGAGGCGATCGCCCGCGCCCTCGCCGACGTGACCGCCAAGGGCGCCCTCACGGTGGTCGGCGGCGGTGACAGTGCCGCCGCCGTGCGCCAGCTCGGCTTCGCCGACACCGACTTCGGGCACATCTCGACCGGTGGCGGAGCGAGCCTCGAGTATCTCGAGGGCAAGCAGCTGCCCGGCCTGCAGGTGCTCGAGGACGGGGACGAATGATGGCACGCGCCACCGCGCCGACCGGGCGGATCCCGCTCATGGCCGGCAACTGGAAGATGAACCTCGACCACCTCCAGGCGACGCATCTCGTCCAGAAGCTGGACTGGACGCTGCGCGACGCGAAGCACGACTACGCGGCCGTCGAGGTCGCCGTGCTCCCGCCGTTCACCGACCTGCGGTCCGTCCAGACGCTCGTCGACGGGGACAAGCTGGAGCTGCGCTACGGCGCCCAGGACCTCTCCCCGCACACCTCCGGCGCCTACACCGGTGACATCTCCGGAGCGTTCCTGCGCAAGCTCGGCTGCACCTACGTCGTCGTCGGGCACAGCGAGCGACGCGAGGGCCACCACGAGACCGACGAGGTCGTCGCCGCGAAGGTCCGCGCCGCCTACGCGCACGACCTCACGCCGATCCTCTGCTGCGGCGAGGCGCTTGCCGTCCGCCAGGAGGGCGGCCAGGTCGCCCACGTCACCGGTCAGCTGCGCGTCGCGCTGGACGGGCTCCCGGCGGAGCAGGCTGCCTCGATCGTCATCGCGTACGAGCCGATCTGGGCGATCGGCACCGGCGAGGTCGCGACACCGGACGACGCCCAGGAGGTCTGCGGGGCGATCCGTGCCCTCCTCGGCGAGCTCTACTCGCCGCAGGTCGCCGACAGCGTGCGCATCCTCTACGGCGGCAGCGTCAAGGCGGGCAACGTGGCCGCGATCATGGCTGAGGAGGACGTCGACGGCGCGCTCGTCGGCGGCGCGTCGCTCGACCCCGTGGAGTTCGCGTCCATCTGCCGCTACCGGGAGCACGTGACCGCCAGCTGACCGGCGGGCAGGTATCCTGTCGGAGTGCTCGGCTTTCACCGGGCCGGTGATCGATCGAGATGGAGTGACGCTGGTGGATGCGGTTCGCATCGTGCTCCAGGTCCTGCTGGTCATCTCCAGCATGGTCCTGACGCTGTTCATCCTGCTGCACAAGGGCAAGGGCGGCGGCTTGTCCGACATGTTCGGTGGTGGAATGTCGACGTCCCTCGGTGGGTCGTCGGTCGCCGAGCGCAACCTGGACCGTTTCACGGTCGCCATCGCGGTTATCTGGGCCGTCGCGATCGTCGGTCTGGGCCTGTTGGCGCGATTCGCGAGCTGAGAGAGGGACGAGAGAATGGCGAGTGGTAACGCGATCCGAGGCAGCCGTGTCGGTGCCGGCCCCATGGGTGAGGCCGAGCGCGGCGAGGCAGCGCCCCGGGTGCACATCTCCTACTGGTGCTCCAACGGGCACGAGACCCGGCCCAGCTTCGCGGAGGAGCCCGGCATGGTCCTGCCCGAGCAGTGGGACTGCCC
>DASSTN010000070.1:0-2563 GCA_035707905.1 Intrasporangium sp. | reverse complement strand
GACACCATCGCGCGCCGCGACCTCGCCCACACCCTGTTCACGATCGTCGGCTACGGCACCGAGGTCCGCAAGCCTGACTCGGGTCCGCAGAAGCCGACGCCGATGAGCTACCCGCTGATCCGCCGGGTCGCCGAGGCACCGGGCCAGAAGCTCACGCCGCAGATCCTTCAGGTCAACGGCAACCCGAACGACGTCCGTGGCACCGGCGGCAGCTGCTTCGGTGACTCGGGAGGTCCGACCTTCAAGGACGGCTACCAGGTGACGGTGACGAGCTACGGCTACACCGCGAACTGCCGTTACCTCGACGGGCTGCAGCGCGTCGACATCCCGGTCGTGCAGGACTGGCTGGCCACCTTCGGCGTCAAGCCAGCCGCCTGAGGAGCAAAGGAGGTATGCCGCTGAGGCGGGCTTCCCCGGGGAAGCCGGCTCAGCGGCATACCTCCTGCTCGTCCTAGCGGCGGCGCTTCTCGCGGACCCGCACGGACAGCTCGATCGGCGTGCCCTCGAAGCCGAACTCCTCGCGCAGCATGCGCTCGAGGAAACGGCGGTAGCCGGCCTCGATGAAGCCCGAGGCGAAGACGACGAACCGCGGTGGGCGGGTCGACGCCTGGGTCGCGAAGAGGATCCGCGGCTGCTTGCCGCCGCGAACCGGGTGCGGGTGCGCTGCGACGACCGAGCCGAGGAAGGCGTTGAGCCGAGAGGTCGGGACGCGCCGGTCCCATGAGTCGAGGGCGGTCTCGAGCGCGGGCACCAACCGGTCGAGGTGGCGGCCGGTGCGGGCCGAGACGTTGACTCGAGGCGCCCACGGGATCTGCACGAGCTCCTTCTCGATCTCGCGCTCGAGGTAGTACCGCCGTTCCTCGTCGAGCAGGTCCCACTTGTTGTAGGCGACGACGAGGGCGCGGCCCGCGTCGATGACCTGCTGGATGACGCGGATGTCCTGCTCCGCGATCGGCTGCTCGGCGTCGATGAGGACGATCGCGACCTCGGCCTTCTCGAGGGCGGCCTGGGTGCGCAGGGAGGCATAGAAGTCCGCGCCGCGGGTCTGGTGCACGCGCCGGCGGATCCCGGCCGTGTCGACGAAGCGCCACGTGCGGCCGCCGAGCTCGATGTACTCGTCGACGGGGTCGCGGGTGGTGCCCGCGACGTTGTCGACGACGACCCGTTCCTCGCCGGCAAGCTTGTTGAGCATGCTCGACTTGCCGACGTTCGGTCGTCCCAGGAGCGCCACCCGGCGGGGACCTCCGGGTGCGAGCGCGCCGCGGGCGGACACCTCTGGCAGGACCTCGAGGACAGCGTCGAGGGCGTCCCCGCTCCCCCGTCCGTGCAGGGCGGAGACGGGCCATGGCTGGCCGAGGCCGAGGTTCCAGAGCATCGCCGCGTCGGCCTCGCCCCGCTGGTCGTCGACCTTGTTGGCGACGAGGACGACGGGCTTGCCGGAGCGCCGCAGCAGCTTGACGACGGCCTCGTCGTCGTCGGTCGCGCCGACAGTGGCGTCGACGACGAACATGACGACGTCCGCGAGCTCGATGGCGACCTCGGCCTGCTCGGCGACCCGGAGGTGGAGACCGGTCGCGTCGGCCTCCCAGCCCCCCGTGTCGACGAGCATGAAGCGACGGCCGGACCACTCGGCCTCGTACGAGACGCGGTCTCTAGTCACGCCGGGCACGTCCTCGACGACCGCCTCGCGGCGTCGGAGGATGCGGTTGACAAGGCTGGACTTGCCCACGTTGGGTCGGCCGACGACGGCCACCACGGGCAGCGGCGCACCCGTCACGGCGTCGGCGCCGACGCGGCCCTCCCCCCGGATGAGGGCTTCGTCCTCGGGGCTCAGCTCGAACTCGGACAGCCCCGCGCGCAGTGCGCGCTCGACGGAGGTGTCGTCGGGCGAGATCGGGTCGCCCTCCGGGCGTGCGGTCTCGTCGGTCACGGTGTCCTCTCATCGGTCGTGGGGCTGGACGTCCCATTGTCCACCCGCGCACGGACCACGTGGTCCACGAGCGCCCGCCTCAGCTGCTCGGTGGCCGCCCGCATCCGGGCCCGGCCGGGCAGGGACGGGTCTGCCTCGAGGGTGAACGGCTCGCCGAAGTCGACGGTGATGGGCGACAGCGGGACGGGCCACGTCTCGGCCGACCGGCCCGCCACCCGCGTGCCGAGGACCGCCACCGGCACGATCGGGGCGCCGGTGCGCAGTGCGATCCAGGCCGCCCCCTGGTTGACCTGCTCGACGTCCCCGTGCCCGCGGGTGCCCTCGGGGAAGATGCCGACGGCGCCACCGCGGTGGAGCACGGCGATGGCCGTCGCGAGCGCCGTGCGGTCCCCCACCGTCCGGTCGATGGGCACCTGCCCGACTGCCTCGAGCACCCGCCCGAACAGTCCGGTGAAGGCCTCCTGCTTGACGAGGAAGGTCACTGGACGAGGAGCGAGCGAGAAGACGACCGGGCCGTCGAGGAAGGCGGCATGGTTGGCGACGAGGATGACCGGGCCGTCACCGGGCACCCGCTCGGCGTGGCGCCTCCTGCCCCGGTACGCGGTGTGGAACAACGTCGTCCCGACCCAGCGC
>DASSTN010000069.1:0-2590 GCA_035707905.1 Intrasporangium sp. | reverse complement strand
CGAGCTGCGTGACGAGCGGGCTGGAGTAGACCGGGTCGACGACGAGCGCGCGCTTCGGGGCGGGTCCCTTACGAGGCATCAGGCCTTCTCCTTCTTCGCGCCGTAGCGGCTGCGGGCCTGCTTGCGGCCCTTGACGCCCTGGGTGTCGAGCGTGCCGCGAATGATCTTGTAGCGGACACCGGGAAGGTCCTTCACACGGCCGCCACGCACGAGCACGATCGAGTGCTCCTGCAGGTTGTGGCCGACGCCGGGGATGTAGGCCGTGACCTCGATGCCGGAGCTGAGGCGCACACGGGCGACCTTGCGCAGGGCGGAGTTCGGCTTCTTGGGGGTGGTGGTGTACACGCGGGTGCACACGCCACGACGCTGGGGCGAGCCCTTGAGCGCCGGGGTCTTGGCCTTGCCGGCCTTGTCCTGGCGGCCCTTGCGGACCAGCTGGTTGATGGTAGGCAACCTGGTTACTCCATAACGTTGCTGTTGTCTTGCCGGACCACGGCGCGAGGCTCGAGGACCGACTCCTTGTCTGTTCGCGCCCGCCCCCGAGGTCGGGAGTGTCGGACGCGGTGCTCCCCCCTGCACTCCCCACTCGTGATCGTTCAGTCGTGGATTGCCCGGCGGGAGGTTTGCTCTGGCAACTCAGTGATGATCCGCGTACGGTGGCCGCCAAGGACCATCTCGCGTCAGGGCACCGGAGCCGTCATCGCGCGTGACGGGGGCATGCGCGTAGGCATGCCTCAGACACAGTGTTCAAGCGTACCGGCGCGCCCCGGTGGTCACCAAATCGTCGGGGCCACTCTCCTGCACCCCTGCACCCCTGCACCCCGCCCAGGTCGTATGCCGCTCAGCCCGCCCCCCGCCGGCCCGCTCCTCCTGCCGCAACACACCGGGTTGTCGCGAACACACCGGATTCGGAACGCGCTGTGTTGACGACAACCCGGTGTGTTGCGAGATCGGGCCTCGTCCGGACCTCGCTCGTGTCCTCACGCTCTCCTCGGTCAGCCGAGCCGCCAGTCGCCGGCGTACATGTGCAGCACGGGGACCCCGAGGGTCTCCCGGGCCCGGGAGGCCCAGTCGGTGTGGAAGGTGTCCTGGATCGCGAGCGGCTCGGTCACGACGACGAGCTCGGCCGCCTTGAGCCGGCTGACCTCGTCCTCGACCGTCGGCATCGGGTCGTCGGCGGTGACCTCCCCCGTGGCCTTGGCGCCCACCGCCTCGAACTCCGCGAGGCTCGTCCGCAAGGCGCTCGCGGCATCGGCCACGGCCTCGTCCCGGTCCACCGGGGTGAGGGCCTCGAGGGCCTCGCGCATCTCGAAGAGGCTGAGGTGGTTCAGCACCGAGACGAGCACGTTCCCCTGCGTGTCCGCCGGCACGAGCACCCGGTAGGTAGCCGGCTCGTCCTGGTGGAGCGCGACGATCTTCTTGACGTCGACTGGCTTGAGCGCCTCCTCCGTCAGGACGACGACGGTCCTGGGCGCCACCTGCTCGTGGGCGCTTCCGCCGGTCGCCGCGGTTGGGTCGGCGGCGGGCGCTGGGCTGGCTTCAGTCATGCCAGCACACTATCCGGGCGATCCTCGACCGCGTCGAACACCTCGTTCCTCGTCGAACGCACCGGTGCACCGGCGCGTTCGCCTCCGAGCGCCGCGTTCGGGGAGGTGGGGGGAGAAAAGCCGCTGGGCTGGGACCGCGCGTGGTGCGCGGTCCCAGCCCAGCGGCATACAGGACTACTCGGTCAGCTGGTCAGAGCTGGTCCAGACCGAGCTCGTGGTCGTCGAGGCGGATCGCCTCGCCGGAGCCCGTGCCGAAACCGGCGTAGTCGTAGGCGTCGTAGCTCGGCAGCGAGTACATCGCCGCCTTCGCCTCCTCGGTCGGCTCCACCACGACGTTGCGGTAGCGGGGCAGGCCCGTACCGGCCGGGATGAGCTTGCCGAGGATGACGTTCTCCTTGAGGCCCAGCAGCGGGTCGGACTTGGCCTCCATGGCGGCCTGCGTGAGGACACGCGTGGTCTCCTGGAAGGACGCGGCCGACAGCCACGACTCGGTCGCGAGCGACGCCTTGGTGATGCCCATGAGCTCCGGACGTCCGGCGGCCGGGCGGCCACCCTCCGCCATGACCTTGCGGTTCTGCTCCTCGAAGCGGCCGCGCTCGGCCAGCTCGCCCGGCAGCAGGTCCGCGTCGCCCGCCTCGATGATCGTCACGCGCCGCAGCATCTGGCGCACGATGACCTCGATGTGCTTGTCGTGGATCGACACGCCCTGCTGACGGTAGACGTGCTGGACCTCGTCGACGAGGTGCTTCTGCGCGGCCCGGGGGCCGAGGATGCGGAGCACCTGCTTGGGGTCGATGGCGCCCTGCACGAGCTGGGTGCCGACCTCGACGTGGTCGCCGTCCTGGACCAGCAGCCGCGAGCGCTTGCTGACCGGGTAGGCGTGCTGGTCGGAGCCGTCGTCCGGGATGAGGATGATCCGGCGCGACTTGTCGGTGTCCTCGATCTCGATGCGGCCGGTCGCCTCGGCGATCGGCGCGACACCCTTCGGGGTGCGGGCCTCGAAGAGCTCGACGACACGCGGGAGACCCTGCGTGATGTCGTCC
>DASSTN010000068.1:0-3881 GCA_035707905.1 Intrasporangium sp. | reverse complement strand
ACGGCGATGTGGCGGGCCGACCCCGATCCCGACCCGGAGAACTCGCTGACCGGCATGCTCTACGAGGCGTTCCCGGCCGACGCGGACCTCGTCGTGCACGACCCGGACTTCTTCCTCCTTGCGGGTCTCGGCCTGCGACGGGGCGATCGCGTCGCCGGCCTCGTCGCCACCGAGATCGACCGCGCCTACCCGATCCACGGCACACCGCCGAACCTCCAGGTCGTGGCGCACTCGCCGGTGCCGATCGCAGGCAGGCCCCCGACCCACTCGGACCTGACCTACTACACCTCACCGAGCGGCGCAGGGGTGCTCTCGGTGGGCACGATGGGCTGGTGCACTGCCCTGCGCGGTCCCAGTCAGAAGCACCGGATCGGCTCTGCCACAGTGGACTTCGCGCGCACCGTGACCAGCCGCCTCTTCACGGCCATGGCGGAGGGTCCGCTGGGGACCGCTCACCCGGCGCGGGGCAACATGGCCGAGATCGGCGCGTCGCCGTACACGAGCACCGGCACCGGCGGCCCGGTCGCGCGCGCCTGAGGGCGGCAGGAGGGGGCCAGTTCAGTGGCGCTTGCGCCCGACCTCGACCAGCGGCCAGCCCCGCTCGGCCGCCAGCGTGCGCAGCTCGCGGTCCGGGTTGACGACCACGGGGTGGCCGACGCGCTCGAGCATCGGCAGGTCGCTCAGGGAGTCGCTGTAGGCGTAGCACCGTTCGAGGTCGTAGCCGCGCTCCGCCGCGAGCTTCTCGATCTCGATCACCTTGCCCTTGCCGTAGCAGAACTCGCCGACGAGGCGACCGGTATAGCGACCCTCGGCGTCGAGCTCGGCCCGGGTCGCGACCGCGCCCTCGAGCCCCAGAGCCTCGGCGAACCGACCGACGAGCTCGATCGGGCTCGCCGAGACCACGATCCGGTCCTCGCCGCGGGCGTGGTGCTCGGCGAGGAGGCGGGCCGAGCGCGGGATGACCCGGCGGACCAGCCCCGGCGTCACGCGATCGCCGAGGTGGATGATCTCGGACTGACGCATCCCCGCGACCGCCCGGAGGATGCGCTCCCGCAGCTCGGCCGAGCCGACATCGGTCGAGCCGTGCCGCTGGAAGCGGACGGCGTTGACCGTGTCCCGGGCCAGCTCGCGCCACGGCACGATGCCCGCCCGGAACGCGGCGATTGCCAGCGGATAGTTCGCCGACCCGCGGATCAGGGTCCGGTCGAGGTCGAAGAACGCCGCGACGCGGCTCCGCTCAGAGCACACGGGCGGCGATGGGGAACGCGCCGCGACGCGGGGTGACGGGGATCGCGTTGACTGCCTTCTTCGGCAGTCGCTTCGGGGGCAGGGCGAGGCGGCAGACCTTGGCCCAGGCCTGGTAGACCTGCCGGGGGAGCGGACCTGTCGTGTAGGGCAGGCCGTAGCGCTCGCACACCTTGCGCAGCTCGACGGCCACCTCGGCGTAGCGGTTGCTCGGCAGGTCCGGGAAGCAGTGGTGCTCGATCTGGTGGCTGAGGTTGCCGGTCATGAAGTGCATCAGCTTGCTGCCGGAGATGTTGGCCGAACCGATCATCTGCCGGATGTACCAGTCGCCCCGGGTCTCGCCCTCGATCATCTCCTCCGTGAAGGTGTCGGCCCCGTCGGGGAAGTGGCCACAGAAGATGACGGCGTGCGCCCAGATGTTGCGGATGCAGTTGGCGGCGAACCCGCCGATGAGGGCATTGCGGCCCGAGCCCGAGACGAGCTGAGCCGCGAGCGGGGTCGCGGTGTAGTCCTTGGTGAACTGGCGCAGCGCCTTCTTCGCGGTCAGCTTGAGGTCGCGCTTGAGGTCGGCGGTCGGCTTCTCACCCTGGCGCCAGGCCTCGAGCTCGAGGTCGTAGATCGCGATGCCCCACTCGAAGAAGGGCATGAGGAGGAGGTTGTAGAGCGGGTTGCCCAGCGCACCGGGTGTCCAGGGCTGGTCCTCGTCCATCCGGAGCAGGTCGTAGCCCACGTCCTTGTCCTTGCCGACCACGTTGGTCCACGTGTGGTGCAGGTCGTTGTGGGTGTGCTTCCACGTCGCGGCGGGGGAGACGAAGTCCCACTCCCAGGTCGTCGAGTGGATGTCGGGGTCGCGCATCCAGTCCCACTGGCCGTGCAGGACGTTGTGGCCGATCTCCATGTTCTCGATGATCTTGGCGACGCTGATCATCGCGGTGCCGGCGACGAGGGCTGCCTTGCGCTTCGAGAAGAGCAGGGTGACCCGGCCGGCCAGCTCCAGCGAGCGCTGCAGCTTGATGACGCGACGGATGTAGCGGGCATCCCTGGCACCGCGGGTGGCGATGACGCGGTCCCGGATCGCGTCGAGCTCGCGGCCCAGCTGCTCCACCTGCTCGTCAGTGAGGTGAGCCGCGGCCGGAGGTCTGACCGCGGGGCCGCCCTTCGGGGCGAGAATCGGCTTGCGGGGCCGGGTCTCGGTGCGCTGGGCGGGTGTCGCGGTGGCGGTCATATGGGATTCCCTTCTCAGATGTCCAGGTGGACGGGACCTGCGGCAGTGTTGATGCAGGTCTGGATCAGCTCGCCCTCTTCGCCGTGGACCTCTCCGGTGCGCAGGTCGCGCACCTGGCCCGCGACGAGGGGGGTGAGACAGCTGCGGCAGATGCCCATGCGGCACCCGCTCGGCATGACGACGCCGGCCTGCTCCCCGGCGTCGAGGAGCGTGCAGTCGCCGGAGGCCTCGACCTCCTTGTCGGACTTCTCGAACGTCACGAGCCCGCCCTCGCCCCCGGCGCCGGGCAGGAGCGCGGGGGCGAAGCGCTCGATCGTCAGCTGGGTGTTCCCGTCACCTGCACCCTCCGCGGCTGCGGCGTCCCAGAGCGCGGTGGCCGCGTCGAGGAAGTCGGCCGGACCGCACGCGTATGCCGCTCGCCCACGCCAGTCGGGACAGATCGTCTCGAGGTCGGTGGGGTTGCTGAGGTCGAGCCGGCGCCCCTGCCGGTCGCGGGTGAACCAGTGGACCACCTTGAGTCCGGGGAACTGGTCGGCGAGCTCGAGGAGCTCATCGTGGAAGAGGGCGTCGGCACTGGTCCGCGCGGAGTGCACGAGGACGACGTCGGCGTCGGGCCGGCGCGGGACGAGGGTGCGGATCATCGACATGACCGGCGTCAGGCCGCTGCCGGCCGTGAGCATGAGGAGCGGGCGCGGGTGGCGGGGGAGGACGAAGTCGCCCTGGGGCACGTCGAGGAAGAGGACGTCGCCGACCTTGGTGCGGCGCACGAGCTCGGTCGACACCATGCCGATCGCCGTGACGGTGATGGCGGGGTCGGCCCCTGCTGGAGCGGACAGCGAGTAGCTGCGCCAGTGCCGGACCCCGTCGATCTCGACGCCGATCCGGGCCCATTGGCCGGCCGCATGCGGGTTCCAGCCGCGGCCGGGTCGGAAGTGGATGGTCCGTGACTCGGCAGTCTCCCGGGTCACCTTCGTCACGACCCCCCGCATCTGCCGGTGTGAGGCGAGCGGGTTGATGAGGCTGAGGACGTCCTCCGGCTCCAGCGGCGTCAGCAGCAGGGACGCCATGCGCCGCAGGGCAGGGATCGGGACCATGTCTCTACTGTGCCCACAGCCGGCCGTTCTCTCTCGTGGCGAGACGTATCCTTTCCGGAGAGAATCTATTGCGTCACGACAAAGTTCCGGGAGGCGGAATGGCGGAAGGCACCACGGATCCGCCTTGGTTGTCGCTGCCGGCTGAAGTGGGCTCGTCGATCCGGCCGCTCATCTCCGACATCGTCGAGCTGATCATCGCGTCGATCCCGCGGGACGTGCCTGTCTACGCGATGCCACTCGAGGGACGGTTCGGGCAGGGCGTCCGCCGCGGGGTGTCCGTCGCGTTGCACCGCTTCCTCGACCTGCCGGGCACTCGG
>DASSTN010000067.1:0-10072 GCA_035707905.1 Intrasporangium sp. | reverse complement strand
CGAGGCGCTCGCTCACCTCGCCGCCCCAGGTGCCGCTCGCGTTGATGATGACGTCGGCCTCGAGGACCTCGCCGGAAGCGGTCCGTATGCCGCTCACCGACCCATCGAGGTCCGTGACCGCGGCGGCCGCGTCCACCCCGGCTCTGAAGGTCGCTCCCCGGTCCACGGCCGCAGCGAGCAGCGCGGCGGCCGCGAGGACGGGCTGCACCTGCATGTCCTCCGGGTAGTGCACGGCGCCCGGGACGTCCGGCGCGAGGTGCGGCTCGAGGACGCGCGGGTCCGCGACGTCGAGCGCGGTCACGCCTGCCCGGCGCTGGGCGCCGGCGAAGGCGTGCAGCGACTCCAGACCCGACGTCGTCTGCGCGACGACCACCCCGCCCTTCTCCTCGAGCTCGATGCGGTCGCGGCCGAGCAGGTCGCCGACCTCGAGCCACGCAGCCCGGCTCAACTGGGCGAGGGCTAGCTCGGCGCCGGGCCCCTTGTCGGAGACGAGGATGTTCCCCTCACCGCGGCTGGTCGTGCCGGAGCCCACCGGGTTCCGGTCGACGACGACCACCTCGGCCCCGCGCCGGGTCAACGCCTCCGCACAGGCCGCGCCGACGATCCCCGCCCCGATGATGAGCGCCCTTGTCACCGACCACTCCAGCGTCGCATGGTGTGTAATGTTACACATCACTGAACGCCAGCGTCCCACCATCGCGCCGGCACCGCGGTCCCTTCACGGACACGCGAGAGCCGCGCGGAGAGGCAAGGAGAGCCATGACAGCGACCGGACAGTCGATCATCGCAGGCGTCCCCACGGAGGGCACCGCCGGCACGTTCCGTGCCGTGGACCCGTCGACGGGCGAGCTGATCGGACCCGAGGTGCAGGCCCTGACCACCGAGGAGCTGCGGGCCGCGACATCCTCGGCCGCGGCGGCGTTCGCCGAGTACCGGGCGACGACGCCCGAGGAGCGGGCGAGCTTCCTCGAGGCGATCGCCGAGGAGATCGAGGCGATCGGTGACGAGCTCATCGAGACGGCGCACGCCGAGTCGGCGCTCCCGGTGGCCCGGCTGCAGGGCGAGCGGGGACGCACCTGCGGGCAGCTGCGGCTCTTCGCCCGGGTCGTGCGACAGGGCGACCACCTCGGCGTGCGGATCGACCCCGCCCAGCCGGAGCGCGAGCCCCTGCCGCGGCCGGACCTGCGGATGCGCCAGGTCGCGCTCGGACCGGTCGCCGTCTTCGGGGCGAGCAACTTCCCCCTCGCCTTCTCGACGGCCGGTGGGGACACCGCCTCGGCCCTCGCCGCGGGCTGCCCGGTCGTCGTCAAGGGCCACAACGCCCACCCGGGGACCGCGGAGCTCGTGGGCCGGGCGGTCGCCCGGGCGGCGGAGCGAACCGGCATGCCGGCGGGCGTGTTCTCTCTGGTCTTCGGGATCGGCAACGAGATCGGCGCCGCCCTCGTGACCGACCCGGCGATCCAGGGAGTCGGCTTCACCGGCTCGCGGGGCGGTGGCCTCGCCCTCGTGGCGGCCGCTGCCGGCCGCCCCCAGCCGATCCCGGTCTACGCGGAGATGTCCTCGGTCAACCCGGTCGTCGTCCTGCCCGGCGCCCTCGAGGGTGACCTCTCCGGGCTCGCCACCGGCTACGTGACCTCCCTCACGAACGGCTCTGGCCAGTTCTGCACCAACCCCGGCCTCCTCTTCCTGCCGGCCGGCGACGCGGGAGACCGGTTCCTCGACGCGGTTGGCGAGGCGGTCCGCAGCAGCGCGGGGCAGACGATGCTGACCCCGCAGATCCACGCGCACTTCGACCAGCGGGTGGAGTTCCTCGCCAACGCACCGGCGGTCGCGACAGTGGCCACCGGCACGGCCGGCCAGACCGCGAACGCGCCGGCGCCGACCGTCTTCGCCACCGAGCTCGACGACTTCGTCGCCGAGGAGGGCCTCGCGGAAGAGGTCTTCGGGGCAGCCGGCCTCGTCATCCGCTACGCCGACGTCGACTCCCTCGCGGCCGCCCTCGGGCGGATCGAGGGGCAGCTCACGGCGACCATCCACGGCACCGACTCCGACGTCGAGGACGCGCGGGTGCTCCTGCCGATCCTCGAGACTCGCGCCGGCCGGATCCTCTGGGGTGGCTGGCCGACCGGCGTCGAGGTCAGCGACGCGATGGTCCATGGCGGCCCCTACCCGGCGACCTCCGACTCGCGCACGACCTCGGTCGGGACCCTCGCGATCGAGCGCTGGCAGCGGCCGGTCTGCTACCAGGACCTGCCCGAGGGTCTGCTCCCCGAGGCACTCCGCGACGCCAACCCGTGGGAGCTGGTCCGCCGCGTCGACGGCACCCTCCAGCTGCCCTGACGCGCCCTCGGGGCTTGGAACACCCTCGCCTGGGCTGAGGTGGTCGACTCATCACCCTCGACCACCTCAGCCCGCGGGCACGGCCTCTGAGAGGATGTCGCCCGTGCCCGAGCCGATTGATCTCGCCGTTGTCCGCGTCCCCGTCACGACGGTCTGGCAGGCACCGGACCGGCCCCGCCCGGTCGACGAGCCGATCATCGGACCCGAGCCCGACTCCGCCGCCTGGCTCGCGGCCCTCGACGCCCACTCCGGGGAGGACGAGACGGGGGACGGCCGCCTCGGCCTGCACGGGCGCATCGAGACCCAACTCGTCGCCGACGAGCCGGTCCGCATCGTCGAGACCACACCGGACGGCGTGTGGGCGCACGTCCGCTGCCCGTGGCAACCCTCCCCCAAGTCCCCCGACGGCTACCCCGGCTGGGTGCCGGCCGCCCACCTGAGGTCCCTGACGACACAGGCGCCGCCTGCGCCATACGGCCGTCCCGAGCGGCCGGCCGCGGCCGAACCGGACGGCGACCACCCGGCCGTGTCGCTGGCCCGCGAGCACCTCGGGCTGCCCTACCTCTGGGGCGGACTGACGCCGTACGGGTTCGACTGTTCGGGTCTGGTGCACTGGGCCTGGCGGACCCTCGGCACCACGGTGCCCCGCGACGCGTACGCCCAGCAGGAGGCGCTCAGCGCGGTCGACCTCGACGCCGTCCGGTCCGGCGACCTCTACTTCTTCGCCCATCCCGGCCGGCGCATCCACCATGTCGGCATCGTCACCGCACCGGGCCGCATGGTTCACGCCTCCGAGACGGGAGGCGTGCTCGTCGAGGAGGACCTGCCGGCCGAGCGGATGGCGACCTTGGTCGCTGCCGCCCGCGTGGCCGGCTGACCCGCTCCGGCACGACGTGGAGCGGGCCAGCCGGGGCTCGGTCAGCCCTCGAGGAGCTTGGCGTCCCGCTTAGTCTTCCAGAGGCTCGCCACGGTGGTGACCCCCAGGATGAGGACGATCGCACCGAGCGAGACGGAGATCGGGATGTCGGGCGCTGCCTGCACCGGCTGCCCGCCGTTGATGAACGGCAGGTTGTTCTCGTGCAGGGCGTGCAGCATCAGCTTGACGCCGATGAAGCCGAGCAGCACGGCGAGGCCGACGCTGAGGTAGACGAGCCGCTTGAGCAGGCCACCGATGAGGAAGTACAGCTGGCGCAGGCCCATCAGCGCGAACACGTTCGCCGTCAGGACGAGGAAGGGCTCCTTGGTCAGGCCGTAGATCGCCGGGATCGAGTCGAGCGCGAAGAGCAGGTCCGTCGTGCCGAGGGCGAGGATGACGATGAACATCGGGGTGATGAGGCGCTTGCCCTTCTCGACGACCGTCAGGCTCGTGCCGTGGAACTCCTTCGTCGCCGGGAACCGGTGCTCGACCCACCTGAGCACCCGGTTCTCCTCGAACTCCTCCTCCTCGTCGCCGCTCTTCGCGAGCTTGACGGCGGTGTAGATGAGGAAGGCGCCGAAGATGTAGAAGACCCAGGCGAAGGCGTTGATGGCGGCCGCGCCGACCGCGATGAAGACGCCGCGGAGCAGGATTGCGATGACGATGCCGGTCATGAGGGCCGACTGCTGCAGCCGGGCCGGGACCCGGAAGTTCTGCATGATGAGGAGGAAGACGAAGAGGTTGTCGACCGACAGCGAGTACTCGGTCAGCCAGCCGGCATAGAACTCACCCGCGTACTTGCCGCCCCACTCGTACCAGACGTAGAGGCCGAAGAGCAGCGCCAGGGAGATGTAGAAGATGAGGTGCCGGGTCACCTCGGCCATCGAGGGCACGTGCGGGCGGCGCGCGATGACGAAGACGTCGACGAGCAGGAAGACCGTCAGCGCGGCAATGGTGAGGAACCAGCCCCAAGCGGGCACGTTCATGGATGCAACCTTCCGGACACATGGACAGTGGCCGGAGGTCTCTCCCGCCCCGTAGGCGGACCGACGGCCCGGGATCGCACGGCCAGGGGCCGCCGTCCGTGATGACGAGCACGTCGCATTGGGGATACTCCCCTCCGTGAACGCCTGATCGTCTCATTGACCGGCGGGCCGACTCAAATCTGGCGCGCCGGTCATCCCGGCACCCGACTGCTACCCCCCCGCGGTCAGCGCGTCGCGGCCGTCATCTGCCTGAGCTCCTTCTTCAGCTCGCCGATCTCGTCACGGAGTCGGGCGGCCATCTCGAAGTGCAGCTCTGCGGCGGCCTGGTGCATCTGCGTGGTGAGCTCTTGGATCAGCCCGGCGAGGTCGGCTGCCGCCATGTCGGCCGGGCGTTCCGAACCGACCGCGCCCGAGACACCCACGTCCGCCGCCACGGCACCACGGCCGGACCCGGTCTTGCCGCGCGACTGGATGCGGCCCGACCCGAGGAGCTCCTGCGTGTCGGCGTCCTCGCGCTGCAGCAGGTCGGTGATGTCGGCGATCCGCTTGCGCAGCGGCTGAGGGTCGATGCCCCTCTCGGTGTTGTAGGCGATCTGCTTCTCGCGGCGGCGGTTCGTCTCCTCGAGCGCCTCCTGCATCGAGGGGGTGATCGAGTCGGCGTACATGTGGACCTGCCCCGAGACGTTGCGGGCGGCCCGGCCGATGGTCTGGATGAGGCTGCGCGTCGACCGGAGGAAGCCCTCCTTGTCCGCGTCGAGGATGGACACGAGCGAGACCTCGGGCAGGTCGAGGCCCTCCCGGAGCAGGTTGATGCCGACGAGGACGTCGAACACGCCGGTCCGCAGCTCGCGGAGCAGCTCGACCCGCCGCAGGGTGTCGATGTCGCTGTGGAGATAGCGCACCCGGATGCCCTTGTCGAGCAGGTAGTCGGTGAGGTCCTCGGCCATCTTCTTGGTCAGGGTCGTGACGAGGACACGCTCGTTGCGGTCGGTCCGCTCACGGATCTCGTGCATGAGGTCGTCGATCTGGCCCTTGGTCGGCTTGAGCACGACCTCGGGGTCGACGAGACCGGTCGGGCGGATGATCTGCTCCACCGGCGGACCCGACTTGGCCAGCTCGTAGTCGCCCGGCGTCGCCGACAGGTACACCGTCTGCCCGATCCGCTCGAGGAACTCCTCCCACTTGAGGGGCCGGTTGTCCATCGCGCTGGGGAGTCGGAAGCCGTGCTCGACGAGCATCCGCTTGCGTGACATGTCGCCTTCGTACATGGCGCCGATCTGGGGCACCGTCTGGTGCGACTCGTCGATGACGAGGAGGAAGTCCTCCGGGAAGTAGTCGAGCAGACAGTTCGGGGCCGAACCCGCCGCCCGGCCGTCGATGTGGCGGCTGTAGTTCTCGATGCCGGAGCAGAACCCGACCTGCCGCATCATCTCGATGTCGTAGGTCGTGCGCATCCGGAGACGCTGCGCCTCGAGCAGCTTGCCCTGCCGCTCGAACTCGGCGAGCCGCTGCTCGAGCTCGGACTCGATGCCCGCGATGGCCCGCTCCATCCGCTCGGGGCCGGCGACGTAGTGCGAGGCGGGGAAGACGTACATCTCCTGCTCCTCGTGCACCACCTCGCCCGTGACCGGGTGAAGCGTGTAGATCCGCTCGATCTCGTCGCCGAAGAACTCGATGCGCACCGCGAGCTCCTCGTAGACCGGGATGATCTCGACGGTGTCGCCGCGCACCCGGAACGTCCCCCGGGTGAAGGCGAGGTCGTTGCGGGTGTACTGCATCTCGACGAACCGGCGCAGCAGCTGGTCGCGGTCGACCTCCTGCCCCACCTTGAGCCGGGCCATCCGGTCGACGTACTCCTGCGGGGTGCCGAGGCCGTAGATGCACGAGACCGACGCGACGACGATGACGTCGCGTCGAGTCAGCAGCGAGTTCGTCGCCGAGTGCCGCAGCCGCTCGACCTCGTCGTTGACCGAGCTGTCCTTCTCGATGTACGTGTCCGTCTGCGGGATGTACGCCTCGGGCTGGTAGTAGTCGTAGTACGAGACGAAGTACTCGACCGCGTTGTTGGGCAGCAGCTCGCGGAACTCGTTGGCCAGCTGTGCCGCGAGGGTCTTGTTCGGCGCCATGACGAGCGTCGGTCGCTGCACCTGCTCGATGAGCCACGCCGTCGTCGCCGACTTGCCGGTGCCGGTGGCCCCGAGCAGCACGATGTCCTGCTCCCCTGCGTCGACGCGCCGGGCCAGCTCCTTGATCGCCTGCGGCTGGTCACCGCTCGGCTGGTACTCGGAGATGACCTCGAACGGGGAGACCGTGCGCTGCAGGTCGGTGGTGGGACGCATGACTCAACGGTAAACCGCACCACGGACAGTGCTATTCCGGTGCCATTTCCGCTGCGACGCGCTCCCCCGGGTCCGGCGCCCAGCCCGTGCGCTCCGCCCAGCCGCACGCGCGGGGCCAGGCGTCCTCGAACCACGGCTCCTTGGCCTCCGTGTAGACGTCGGTGCGCGGGTCCGCGGCGAGCAGCAGGTGCTTGTGAGCGGCATACCTCTCCCGCTCCTCCGGGACGGCGCGCAGCCAGTCGCGGAACAGCAGCGCGAAGCGCCACCCTGGCGATCCCGTCGCGCGCACGTGGACGTGCACGATCTGCCCCGGGTCGCAGCCGCCGTAGAACCGCTTGGCCCAGCCGGCCGGGTCGGCACCGGCTGGGTGGGGGGTGTCGCCGACGTTGCCGACGCTGAGCACGTAGCCGGCGTCCCGCAACGCCGCCTCGAACTCCGGCCGGTCGGCCTCCCCGAGCGTGGGCACGCCGACCTGGACGTCGATCACGTCCTTCGCGATGAGGCCGGGCACGGAGGTGGAGCCGATGTGCGACACGTCCGCCGGCACGCCGACCCGCACGAGCGCCGCCGCGAGGCGCGCGACGACCCGGGCGCCGCGGTCGCTCCAGGCCGGGTCGGGCGCGACCACGGCGTTCCGGTCCGGCCGGTGGGTCCGTATGCCGCTCACGAGGTTCGCGTTGAACGGCTCGATCCGCTCGCGCCAGAGGGCGTCGACCGCGGCGACCAGCTCGGCCGGGGTGCCGTTGTTGTCGAGCCAGACGTCGGCCGCGGCGCGGCGCTCGGCATCGTCGACCTGCGCGGCCATTCGGTGGCGCACGTCGCCCTCCTGGAGCCCGCGCTGCTCGACCAGCCGGCGCACGCGGGTCTCCAGGTCGACGTGGACGACGACGGCCAGGTGCTCGTGCACCCAGAGGCGTCGTTCGACGAGCAGCGGCATGTCGAACACGGTGACGCGGCCCGCGGGGACCGCGTGCCGCCGCTGCACGACGAGCTCCGTGATCGCCGGTCCGGTGATGGCATTGAGCGCGGCGAGTGCATTTGGGTCCGGGAAGACGAGGGCGGCAAGGGCTCCGCGGTCCAGCGACCCGTCCGGGCGCACCACGCCGTCGCCGAAGCGCGCCCGGATGGCGGCGAGCGCGGGCTCCCCCGGCTCGACGACCTCACGCGCGACCTGGTCGGCGTCGATGACGACCCCGCCGAGCTCGGCGAGGCGTCGGGACACCGTCGACTTGCCCGACCCGATCCCACCGGTCACTCCCACGCGCAGCACGGGCACAGCCTACGGGCGCGTCGTCAGCGGACCAGCGAGGCGAGCTCGAGCGCCCGGGCGGGGTAGTCGGTCACGATGCCGTCGACACCGAGCTCGAGCATGCTCACCAGGTCGTCCGGCTGGTTGACGGTCCACGGCAGGACGGCGATCCCCAGCGCATGGGCCCGGTCCACGAGCCCGGCGTCCACCGTGGAGTGGTGCGGACCCACGACGCAGGCACCGAGCTCGGCAACCGCACCTGCGACGTCGTCGCGGTGGTCCTCCCAGGCGATCGTGCCGAGCCAGGCACTGCCTGGAGCGTAGGTCGTGCCGACCTGGACCAGCGCCGAGCGGAGCAGCCCGGGCGCGAGCCGTTGGGACAGGTCGAGAACGCCCCAGTCGAAGGAGTGCACGAAGCAGCGGTCCTCGAGACCGTGCTCGTGGATCTCGGCGAGCACCGCGTTGACGAGTGGCTCACGGGTCGCCCGGGAGATCGGGTGGGTCGGGTCGACCTTGAGCTCGATGGTCCACCAGATGTCGTCGTCGAGGACGGCACCGAGCTCGAGCACCTCGTGGAGGGTCACGAACCGGGCCGCCGGGTCGAGTCGCTGGTCAGGGAACCGCGCGTGCGGCAGGCTGCCCACATCGACCGTGCGCAGCAGGGCGAGGTCGAGCTGGTCGACCCGTGCCCCGGTCAGGTCCGGGCCGGTGAACCGGCAGCGGGCGGGGTGGAGCACCTGGTCGTGCCAGAGCACCGCGTGCCCGTCCGCGCTGAGGCGTACGTCGATCTCGATGGCGGTGGCGCCTGCCTCGATGCCGGCCCGCAGGCCGGCGAGGGTGTTCTCGGGCGCGAGCCCGCGCGCACCGCGGTGGCCCTCGACGTCCACGCCGCCGAGCCGGGCCCAGGGCCCCGGACGGGTGGAGGCCGGGGCGATCGTGACGGTCACGGCGCCAACCTAACCGGGCAATCGAGACAGTTCGTGAACGCGCGCTGAAGGGAGCGGAACGAATTTCATTGATGGCACGGGCAAGGGCCCGGTCCAGATGGACCGGGCCCTCACGTCGTCGAACGGTGCGGGTCTCAGTTGCCCGTCAGCTTCTCGCGAAGCGCGGCGAGCGCCTCGTCCGAGGCCAGGGTGCCCTCGGCCGGGGCCGACTGCTCGGCACCCGAGGCGGACGAGTAGGACGTTGCGTTGCCGGCGGCGACCGCGGCGTCGGCGTCGGCCTTGGACGCGGCCTCGACCTGCGCCTTGTGGGCCTCCCACCGGGCGTGCGCCTCGGCGTACTCGCGCTCCCACTTCTCCCGCTGAGCCTCGTAGCCCTCGAGCCACTCGTTGGTCTCCGGGTCGAAGCCCTCGGGGTACTTGTAGTTGCCGTTCTCGTCGTACTCCGCGGCCATGCCGTAGAGCGTCGGGTCGAACTCGGTCATGCTCAGCGCGGCGTCGTTGGCCTGCTTGAGCGAGAGCGAGATACGGCGGCGCTCGAGGTCGATGTCGATGACCTTGACGAAGATCTCGTCACCGACGTTGACGACCTGCTCCGGCAGCTCCACGTGGCGCTCGGCCAGCTCGGAGATGTGCACGAGGCCCTCGATGCCGTCCTCGACGCGGACGAACGCACCGAACGGGACGAGCTTGGTGACCTTGCCCGGGACGACCTGGCCGATCGCGTGGGTCCGGGCGAAGTGCTGCCACGGGTCCTCCTGCGTCGCCTTGAGCGACAGGGAGACGCGCTCGCGGTCCATGTCGACGTCGAGAACCTCGACGGTGACCTCCTGGCCCACCTCGACGACCTCGGACGGGTGGTCGATGTGCTTCCAGGACAGCTCGGAGACGTGGACGAGACCGTCGACGCCGCCGAGGTCGACGAACGCACCGAAGTTGACGATCGAGGACACGACGCCGGACCGGACCTGGCCCTTCTGGAGCTCCTTGAGGAAGGTCGTGCGGACCTCGGACTGCGTCTGCTCGAGCCAAGCGCGGCGCGACAGGACCACGTTGTTGCGGTTCTTGTCGAGCTCGATGATCTTGGCCTCGATCTCCTTGCCGACGTACGGCTGGAGGTCGCGGACGCGGCGCATCTCGACGAGCGAGGCGGGCAGGAAGCCGCGCAGGCCGATGTCGAGGATGAGGCCACCCTTGACGACCTCGATGACGGTGCCGGTGACGACGCCGTCCTCCTCCTTGATCTTCTCGATCGTGCCCCAGGCGCGCTCGTACTGGGCGCGCTTCTTGGACAGGAT
>DASSTN010000066.1:0-5928 GCA_035707905.1 Intrasporangium sp. | reverse complement strand
GTGTCGACGAGGACCCGCACCAAGCGGCGCTTGCCGGCAGGAGTCACGCTGACGTCCTCGATCACGAGGCCGAGGGGTGCGATGACCGGCTCGAGCGACTCCCTCACCTGATCGGCCGCACTCATGTGACCGTGCCTCCTGCTCTTCTCGAATCGATGCCCGTAGACACCCGTGAGCACCAACTCTAGGGGAACCGACGCCGTCCCTGCGCACGGAGCGAGCCATGCCATGATCTCGCCATGGACGCGGGCGGCACCTCGACGACAGCGCCGCCCCGGTCCGAGGTGCGGCCGGGCGCGACGGTGTCCCGGCGCGCCGTCGTCGCCGGGCTGTTCGCGTCCGCGGGGCTGCTGGCCGGATGTGGGCTGCGGCTGGACCTTCCGCAGCCGGCCCCGCCCACGCCCACCAGGCAGCAGGTGCCGGACGAAACGCTCCTCGTCGGCTTCGTCCGTGACCTCCGGGACGTCGTGGCCGTCGGCGAGCAGCTCCCGAAGGCCGACCAGAGCAGGGAGCAGGTCAAGGAGGCACTGCGCGTGCTCCGGGACCAAGCCAGCGTCCTGACCGGCCGGCTGACGAACGAGGGCGTCCCAATGGCGGCGATCGACGGAGGGCCGCCGACGAGCGCGGCTGGCAGCGCCACCTCGGGCCCGCCATCCGGGCTCACACGGTTCCGATCGGCCCTCGCCCTCCTGCCCTCCGATCGGTGGCAGTCCCTCGCCACGGCGAGTCCCACCAGCCGGCCCGTCCTGCTCTCCGCCACCTCGGCACGGCTAGCCGCTGCAGTACGGCTCGGGGCATCGGTCCCGATCCCTCAGGCCGGCCCGCAGGCGGTCCACAAGGCGCTCGTCGAGCGCACCGCACCCCTGGTCTATGGTTTCGAAGTCGTGGCCGCCCAGTCCGATGGCGCAGCCCGCAAGACGGCGCTCGCCACGCTCGACGCCCTTCGGCTGCTGCTGGCCGAGGTCGGTCCAGTCGTACCCGGTCCGGCCCTCCCCGGCGGGTGGCAGCTGCCGTACGCCGTCACCAGGCCCGAGGCGGCGGCGCGTCTGGCCCATGACGTCCTCGTCCGGGCCATCGACGGGACGACCACCATCCTGCCGGTCTCCCCGCCGGCCCCCGCGCTGGCCGAGGTCGCGGCCTGGAGCGCCCGCGTCCAAGCGCTTGGTGCGGCACACGGCATACCCCTCATGGCCTTCCCCGGCACGAGCGGGACGGCGCGTCCATGATCGACCTCATTCCCGCCCACTTCGCCCAGCGGATCAGCACCTTCTCGGCCGATGGCTACCTCGCCGGAGAGGACTGGGTCGACGGCCTGCCGCGCCTGCTCGGCGACTTGCTGGAGGAATGGGAGCTCGAGCCGATCGGCCGCGCGATGACGGGTGTCTGCTCGATCGCCCTGCCGGTCCGGCTCCTCGGCTCCCACCGGGAGCTGGCGGGTGTCAGCGGCGAGGCCGTCCTCAAGGTCTCGTGGCCGCATCCGGAGGCCGCCACGGAGTCGCTCGCCCTCCAGCTGTGGAACGGGCACGGCGCCGCGCGGCTCTACCGCGCGGACCCGGCCCGCTTTGCGATCCTGCTCGAACGCCTGCACCATCGGGACCTGCACGGCGTCGACATCGACACGGCATGCGAGGTCATCGGTGACCTGCTGACGACGTTGCGCCGCCCGCCCCACCCACGCCTGCCATGGCTCGCCGACTACGCGGAGCGGCAGGCCGTCGAGCTGCGGGAGGCCCCGGCGGTGATCCCTCGCCGCTACCTCGACCAAGCGGCCGCGCTCGCGCGCGAGCTGGTCGCCCGCCCACCGGGCGAGGAGCGATTGCTGCACACGGACCTGCACTACGCGAACGTGCTCGGCGCCTACCGCTCGCCGTGGCTCGCGATCGACCCCAAGCCGATGGCGGGCGACCCGGCCTTCGAGGTCGCGCCGTCCCTCTGGAACCGGGCTGATGAGCTGGGCACCGGATCGGGGATGCGATGGTCGCTGCGACGCCGGCTCGAGATCATCTCCGAGCGTGCCGGCATCGACGAGGGCCGGGCCCGGGCGTGGACGATCGTCCGGGAGGCCGACAACGCGCTGGAGGCGGCACAGGTGCCGAACGGCCACGACCGGGTCAGCCTGGCGGTGGTCATCATCAAGGCCATGAACGACTGAGAGCCGGGCTGGCCGGGTCGGGACGGGAGGAGGACGCGTGAAGGAGCTGCTCCTTGAGGAAGCAGCTCCCGTCCCGCCCGAGTTCCTCGGTGCAGCAGGAGAGGGCGGGGCCGATGGGCAAGGGTAGGGCCATGACGAACCGACTCGGCAGCTCCTCGTCCCCATACCTGAGACAGCACGCGGACAACCCGGTGCACTGGCAGGAGTGGGGCGATGCCGCCTTCGCCGAGGCGCGCAGTCGGAACGTCCCGGTCCTGCTGAGCGTCGGCTACGCCGCCTGCCACTGGTGCCACGTCATGGCGCACGAGTCGTTCGAGGACGACGACGTCGCGGCCGTGCTCAACGAGCGGTTCGTTGCGGTCAAGGTGGACCGCGAGGAGCGGCCCGACATCGACGCCGTCTACATGGCTGCCACGACGGCGACCACCGGCAGCGGTGGCTGGCCCATGACCTGCTTCCTCACCCCCGAGGGCGAGCCCTTCTTCTGCGGGACCTACTTCCCACGGGAGCAGTTCCTCCGGCTGCTAGCGGCGATCGACGACGCCTGGCGCACCCGGGAGGAGGAGGTCCGCGCGAGCGGCACCCACATCGCGACGGCGCTGGCGCGGGCGACGACCGTCCCGGGGGTGGCCCGCGTCGACGAGCAGGTGCTGGAGACGGCGACGGCCCGGCTCGCGACGAGCTTCGACGATGCCAACGGTGGCTTCGGCACGGCCCCGAAGTTCCCGCCCTCGATGGTGCTCGAGTTCCTCCTCCGCCACCATGCGAGGACCGGCTCGGCGATGGCCCTCGACATGGCCGCCCGCACTCTGGAGGCGATGGCACGAGGTGGCCTGTACGACCAGCTCGGTGGAGGCTTCGCCCGCTACTCCGTCGACGCGTCCTGGACCGTGCCGCACTTCGAGAAGATGCTCTACGACAACGCCCTCCTCCTGCGGGTCTACCTGCACTGGTGGAAGGCGACGCAGTCGCGCCTGGCCCTGAGGGTGGTCGAGGAGACGGCCGAGTTCCTGCTCCACGACCTCCGCACGGACGAGGGCGGCTTCGCGGCCTCACTCGACGCGGACACCGAAGGCCACGAGGGGCTCACCTACGTGTGGGCTCCGGAACAGCTCGTCGAGGTGCTCGGCGAGGAGGACAGCCGCACCGCAGCCGAGCTCCTCGGCGTCACCCCCTCCGGAACCTTCGAGCACGGCACGTCGACGTTGCAGCTGGCCCACGATCCCCTCGACGAACAGTGGTTCTCCGATGTTCGGGCGAGCCTGAAGCGGGCTCGGGACGACCGCCCCCAACCGGCCCGCGACGACAAGGTCGTGACGTCATGGAACGGCCTGGCGATCGCTGCGCTCGCCGAGGCCGGAGCGGTGCTGCGGCGGCCCGAGTGGCTGAGGGCGGCGGAGGAGTGCGCCGACCTGATCGTGTCCGAACACCTCGCTCGGGACCGGCTGCGGCGCTCCTCCCTCGGGGGCAGGGTCGGCACCGCGGCGGCCGTCGCCGACGATTACGGCAACCTCGCGGAAGGACTGCTCGCCCTCCACCAGGCGACCGGTGACCCCCGATGGCTCGACGTCGCGGGAGAGCTCCTCGACGAGGCCCGGGCGAGCTTCGCCGATGACGACGGCGGCTTCCACGACACCGCCTCGCATGGTGAGCAGCTCTACCTCCGGCCGCGGTCGGGCTCCGACAACGCCGAGCCCTCGGGGCAGTCGGCGCTGGCTGGTGCCCTGGTGACCTTCGGCGCCCTCACCGGCAGTGCCGCCCACCTGGAGGCTGGTCGGCGTGCGGTCGACGCGTCCGGTGAGATCGCGGTGCGGGACCCACGCTTCGCCGGGTGGACCCTCGCCGTCGCCGAGGCGCTCGCCGCCGGCCCCCTCGAGGTGGCCGTCGTCGGCACCGACGACGACGCCGCAGAGCTGGTGTCGGTGGCCCGGGCGTCGACGAGTCCCGGCCTCGTCCTCGCAGCGGGGCCACCCGACTCCCCCGGCCAGCCCCTGCTGCAGGACCGCCCACTGGTCGGCGGTGCCTCGGCCGCGTACGTCTGCCGGGGCTTCGCCTGCGACGCCCCGGTCACCGACGTGGCCGGCCTCGAGGCGCGGCTGCGCTCCAGTGGCGGCGCAACCGAGAGGCATGGATGACCGCGGGTTGAGGCAGCCGCCCCATCCCCGCCCGGACGCCGGGGCACCTCGTGGGCGTCACAGGTGGAAGGCGCGGTAGCGAGGAGCCGAGCGCCCGAACGCCGCGTGTGCCACGTCGCCGCCGACGAAGAGGGCCGTCGCCCAGATGTCGGCCCAGAGCAGGGTCGGCCCGATCACGGTGAGCGAACCGGTTCGGCCGACCATCGACCGCGACACGGGGTCGTAGAGGTGCGCGCCCCGGGCTGCGGTGCCGGAGGTCGCGACCGCTCCGGCAGTGAGCACGAGGGTGCGCGCGACGCGCGTACGGTCGCGGGGGTCCTCGACGCCGACGGTCCAGCGGATGGCGCCCTCGCCGTCCCGCGGCAGGTCCGGGTGCCCCCCGACGAGGAGGTCACCGCCTGCATTGATGCAGAACGACGTCTGGGGCAGCTGGACCAGCGTCGCTGCCGCCCTGTCGACCGCCCATCCCTTGACGAGGCCGGTCGGGTCGAAGGCGACGTCGCCCTCGCCCACGGGCAGCAGGGTTGTGAAGGCGCCACCCGTGAGCCGCTCGGCCTCCTCCCCCAGCCGCCGCGCCTCGGCGAGCAGTGGGACGCACCCCTCCAGCGTCAGCTCCTCGCGCCGGAGCCGCATCACCTCCGAGTCAGGACGGTACGTCGAGAAGATGCGGTCCATCTCCCGGAAGGAGGCGTATGCCGCTGACACCGCTTCCGCGGCATCCGGGCCCCTCACGTCCTCTCCCTTGAGATGGATGCTCACCGGCATCCCCATGACGTGCTCGACCCAGCCTCGGCGCTCGGGCAGCCGCCGGCCGTGCATCGGCTCGACGCCCATGGCTGCGCTCCTCACAGGTTCGCCTTGTCGATGGCGGACTGCAGCGACTGCGTGTAGCCGTCCCACGTGTAGGTGGCACCGGAGACGACGTCGATCTGGGCCGACTGCGCCTGGACCGCCTCCTCGTTGTAGATCGGCACGGCCTGCGAGTTGATCATCTGGTCGTGCCGGTCCTGCATCGGCACCTCGGTGACGTCAGCCGCCGTGATCTTGCCGTTCCTGACCGTGATCTGTACCTGGACGTCCCCATAACGCGTGCTGATGGCGTCGCCCGTGATGGTCCGGGTCGCGGAGGAACCACCGCTCGACCCGCTGCTGGACCCCCCCACGCCGGACGAACCTGTCGATCCGGACGCCGAGGAGGTGGTTGGCAGCGTCGCCCTGCGGGTCTCGGCGCTCACCGCGGCAGCGTTGCGGGAGGTGGGAGAGCTGAGGAGCAGGACGAGCACGGTCAGCGTGCTCATCACCCAGTACACAAGGCGTCTCATCGGTCGTCCAATCGGTCAGGAGGTGTCAGGGCCGGCCTGGCGGCGCGGTGTGTCGCTCGGTACGGGAATCGGCGGCAGACGAGAGGGTCAGTAGGCGAACCGCTCGGCGTGGATCGCCTCGTCGGGGACGCCGCACTGGCGGGCCGCCCCGACGACCGCGTCCATCCACTCGGTCGGTCCGCAGACGTAGACGTCGCGCTCGGCGATGTCGGGGACGAGGTGGCGCAGCGCTGTTGCGTCCGCCCACTGGGAGTGCTGCTCGGGCAGCCAGCTGGAGCGTCCCCTCACCCGAGGGCCAGCGAGGATGTACAGCCGAGCG
>DASSTN010000065.1:0-3454 GCA_035707905.1 Intrasporangium sp. | reverse complement strand
CACCGTGGTCGACAACGTCGCAACGGTGCCGCGACTGCTCGGCTGGAGCAAGACCAAGGCACGCAGCAGGGCCCTCGAGCTGATCGAGCTCGTCGGCCTCGAGCCCGACCTGGCGAAGCGCTACCCGGCCCAGCTGTCCGGGGGCCAGCAGCAGCGGGTCGGGGTCGCCCGGGCGCTCGCGGCCGACCCGCCGGTCATGCTCATGGACGAGCCCTTCTCCGCGGTCGACCCCGTCGTGCGCGAGCAGCTGCAGCAGGAGTTCCTGCGGATCCAGGCGGAGCTCGGCAAGACCACCCTGTTCGTCACCCACGACATCGACGAGGCCATCAAGCTCGGAGACCGGGTCGCGGTGCTGCGGGTCGGCGGTCACCTGGCGCAGTTCGACGCACCGGAGAAGCTGCTGTCCGACCCCGTCGACGACTTCGTCGCCGGTTTCGTCGGACGTGACCGGGGCTACCGCGCCCTCGCCTTCGCGGCCGCCCCGGGGCTTCCCCTCCGGGACGAGCCGACCATCGCGCTCGGCGCCGGCCCCGACGAGGTCCGCTCGGTGGGCGCCGACTGGGTGCTGGCCCTCGATGACGAGAAGGCACCGGTCGGCTGGGTGCGCACCGCCGCCGTCGACCGGCCCGTCGACCGGACCCTGCTGCACCGTGGGGGCACGGTCGCGAGGACGAACGGCTCCTTGCGGGCCCTCCTCGACGCCGCCCTCAGCTCGCCGAGCGGACGCGGTGTCGTGGCGGACGCCGACGGCCGGTTCGTCGGCACCGTGCTGGCCACCGACGTCGTCGCCGCGATCGAGACCGAGCGCGACGCCGAACGGGCGTCTCAAGCGGCAGCCGGCGGTGCGGCCTACGGCCCTGACGAGCGGAACAGGCCGTGAGCTGGGCGCTCGACCACCTCGGCGACATCGTCGGTAGGGCGCTGGAGCACGCCTGGCTCGCGGGGCTGCCGCTGCTCATCGGGCTGCTCCTCGCGCTGCCACTCGGGTGGCTCGCGCAGCGGCGAGCGTGGCTGCGCGGCCCGCTCCTCGGCGTGACCGGCCTGCTCTACACCATCCCGTCGCTGGCGCTGTTCATCCTGCTGCCCGTGATCCTCGGCACCGGCATCCTCGACTCCATCAACGTCGTCGTCGCCATGACGATCTACACGATCGCGCTGCTCACCCGCACCGTCTCCGACGCGCTCGGGGCCGTCGACCCCTCGACGCGGCAGGCCGCCGCCGCGATGGGCTACAGCGGCCCGGCCCGATTCGTCGCCGTGGACCTGCCGCTGGCCGTGCCGGTCCTCGCTGCCGGGCTGCGCGTCGCGGCAGTCAGCAACGTCAGCATCGTCAGCGTCGCCTCGCTCATCGGTGTCGACCAGCTCGGCTACTTCCTCACCGATGGCTACGCCAAGTCGTTCGCCACCGAGGTGTGGGTGGGCATCATCGCCTGCGTCGTGCTCGCGCTCGTCTTCGACCTGGTCATCCAGGCCGTCACCTGGGTCCTGACCCCCTGGACGAGGGTCGCGACATGATCCATGACCTCATCACCTGGCTCACCGACCCTGCGAACTGGTCGGGCGACCTCGGCATCGCGAACCGCATCGACGAGCACCTGCGCTACACGGGAGTCGTCATCCTCATCGGCCTGGTCATCTCCCTGCCGATCGGGCTATACGTCGGGCACACCGGCCGCGCCCGCTGGCTGGTGACGTGGACCAACGCCATCCGCGCCGTCCCCAGCCTCGGGCTGCTCTTCGCCGTCTCGATGCTCGTCGGGCCGCTGATCCAGAGCGACCTCGCCTTCGTCATCCCGAGCATCGTCGTGCTCGTGCTCCTCGCGATCCCGCCGCTGCTCTCCGGGATCTATGCCGGGATCGAGAGTGTCGACCCCGCCGTCCGCGATGCCGCCCGTGGCATGGGCATGACCGAGTGGCAGGTGCTCTGGCGCGCCGAGGTGCCGAATGCGATGCCGCTCGTCCTGTCCGGCCTGCGCAGCGCCGTGCTGCAGGTCATCGCGACGGCCACGATCGCCGCCTCCGTCAGTCTCGGCGGGCTCGGCCGCTTCCTGCTCGACGGACTCGCCGCGCGCGACGCCGCCCAGATGGTCGGCGGCGCGGTGCTCGTCGCGGCCCTGGCGCTGGTCGCCGAGGGCGTCCTTGCCCTCGTCCAGCGGTATGCCGTGTCGCCGGGAATCACGGGACGTGCCGCACGCGTTGGCACCCTTGACGGCTCGGCGCGACGAGGCGCCGACGCGGCTGCGGTCGCCAGGCCGGAGCTCGACCTCGCCGAGGCAACCGCCTCGGCCCCGCACCGAACGGAAAGAGATCGACCATGAACCGCACTCGAACGTTCGCCGCCATCGCGCTCGCCGCCGCGGCCCTGCCGCTCGCCGCCTGCGGCGGTGGCTCCAACCCCTTGCAGCAGGGCTCGACGGGCACGGCCCCCCAGGCCGGCTCAACGGGAGGCTCGACCGGCGGCTCGGTCACGATCGGCTCCGCCAACTTCCCGGAGTCGACCCTCCTCGGTGAGGTCTACGCGCAGGCCCTCGAGGCCAAGGGCGTCAGCGTGAACCGGCACTTCAACATCGGCAACCGTGAGACCTACCTCAAGGCGATCACGGGGGGTGAGATCGACCTCGTCCCCGAGTACACCGGCTCGCTGCTGAACTTCTACGACAAGAGCGCTACGGAGACGAACCCGCAGGCCGTCTACGACACGCTCAAGACCAAGCTGCCGCAAGGGCTCACGGTCCTCGACAAGTCGGCCGCGGAGGACAAGAACTCCCTTGCCGTCACCAAGGAGACCGCCCAGTCCTGGAACCTCAAGGCGATCCCTGACCTCGCCGCCCACCAGGCGGAGCTGACCATCGCCGCGCCGCCCGAGTTCCGCACCCGGCAGCAGGGTCTCGTCGGGCTCAAGTCCGTCTACAACCTGGTGCCCAAGGACTTCCGCCCGCTCGACAGCCAGGCGACCGTCAACGCCCTGAAGAACGGCCAGGTCAAGGCCGCCAACATCTTCACGACCGACCCGTCCATCGCGGCCAACGGGTTCGTCGTCCTCGAGGACCCCAAGGGCCTCTTCGGCTCCGACAACGTGGTCCCCCTCGTGCGGTCCGGCAAGGCAGATGCCGTCAAGGACGCCCTCAACGCGGTGTCGGCCAAGCTCGACACCTCCTCGCTCGCGGAGCTGGTCAAGGAGGTCGTCGTCGACCACAAGGACGACAACGTCGTGGCCAAGGACTGGCTCACCTCGGCCGGGTTGCTCTGACCGGCCCCTCGCCTCGATGACAGGAAGTGGCCTCTCGACGAAGTTCGTCGAGAGGCCACGTCTCGTCGGGGCCCGTTCCGGCTGGACGGGACACTCATCCGGTCAGGGCACGAAGTGGCTCACGTAGGTCGACCAGTTGCCCAGAGCCGTGCGGGTGCCGGGGCCGTGGCTCGGCCCGGCGCAGGTGCCGAGCAGGTTGTCACC
>DASSTN010000064.1:0-5532 GCA_035707905.1 Intrasporangium sp. | reverse complement strand
CCAGTCCTGGCCGCCGAGGAAGAAGCCCGAGAAGTTCTTGATCGAACGCGGGTTCTTCGTGGTGATCGACGTGACGGCCTGGTTGAACTGGTCGAGGGTGGTCGGCACGTTGGCGCCGGCCTCCTTCCAGAGGTCCTTCCGGTAGAACATGAAGCGCGAGCCGAAGTAGTAGGGCAGCGCGTAGTGCTTGCCGTCGACGCTGCCGACGTCGACGAAGGACTGGAGCAGCTTGCTGCCGCCCAGCGAGTCGTAGAGGTCGGAGATGTCGAGGAAGGCACCGACGTTCGTGAAGGTCGGGGACTGGGTGTTGCCGAGCTCGGTCACGTCCGGCGTGTTGTTCGCGTCGGGCAGCGAGGTCGTCAGCTTGGTGACGATGTCGCCCCAGGTCTGCTCTTCGACCTTCAGGGTCGCGCCCGTCTTGGCCTTGAACGTGTCCTTGAGGTAGGTCCGCAGCTCGTCGGGGGTGTCGCCACCGACCAGCCACAGGGTGATCGAGCGGTCGGCCGCCGCTCCGGTGGAGCCCCCCGCCGCGGTCGCCGGCGAGTCGGGGCCTCCCGTCCCACCGCTGCACGCGGTGAGCAGCAGGGCCGTCGCGGTGGCCGCCGCGAGGCCGAGATGCTTGTTCATGATTGTCCTTTCGATGCGGCTCTTCGTTGAACCGGTGACGGATGGCGCCGAACGGGGCGTTCAGGCGACCCCCAGCTGGTCCGACAGGACCAGCGCCGCCGCGCCGCGCAGGACGATGTCCCGCGAGTCGGCGGCGAGGCGGACGAGAATCGAGGAGCCCGGCCGCGCGAGCAGCCGCTCCTGCAGGGTGGTCTCGACGGACTCGAGCAGCGGCCCGGACACGAGGTGCTCGGGCCCACTGAGGACGACCTCGGCGAGGTCGAGGGCGGCCACGACCGGGGCGACCGCGATGGCGAGCCGCTCCCCCGCCGAGCGCAGCGGCTCGGGGGCCTCCAGGGGCTGTCGGCCGGCGAGAGCCGCCACGAGGTTCGGCGCGGAGAGCCAGGTCTCGAGGCAGCCGACCTTGCCGCACCGACAGGTGGCCCCGCCGTCCGTCCCGACGGTCACGTGGCCGAGCTCGCCCGCAGCGTGGTGGGCACCCTGGACGCGGCGACCACCGACGATGAGGCCGGCACCGACACCTCGGCCGATCTTGACGAGAAGCTCATCGTCACCGCCACCCCCCAGGGTGTAGTCGGCGTGGACCGCCGCGTCGGCGTCGTTGCAGACATGCACGGGCAGGCCGGTGGCGTCGGCGAGCACCTCGCGCAGCGGCACGTCGACCCATCCCAGGTTCGGCGCCGTCGTCACCACGCCGTCCTCGTCCACGATGCCGGGGGTGCCGACACCGATGCCGATCACGGGCGCGCTCGCGAGGCGGAGCGCCTCGCGGGCGAGCTCGAGGACGAGGTCCACCTCGACCTCGACCATGCCGGCGCTGCGGTCGGTCGGGCGCTCCACGTGGGCGAGGATCTGCCCGTCGAGGTCGAGCACCGCGGCGCGGAGCACTTCGTGCGCCGTGAGGTCCAGCCCGACGATCTGTCGGCCGCCACGGTTGATGTCGACGAGAGTCGCCGGCTTGCCGGGACGCACGTCGTCGGCCCGACCCAGCTCGACGACCGTCCCGAGCTCGAGCAGCTCGCCGACGAGGTCCGACACCGTGACACGGGTCAGCCCGGTGGCCCGGGCGAGGTCCGCCCGGCTCATCGCACCCTGCCCCCACAGGGTCTGGAGCACGAGCGAGAGGTTCTGGCGCCGTCCATGCGTCGGACGGGTCGCGACCCGGTGCCGGGCGGCGGTCTCGAGGGGTCGGGCTCGCGTCATGTTTGTTAGTAAACTGTACTAACAGACTCCGGGCAAGGGTTTCGGACAACTTCGTCCGCGGCCGCCCTCCCCCGCGTTCCACGTCCTGAGGACCGGACACAGGTGTCCAAGCGGCGAACTACGATGGAAAGTGGCTCCTGGGTCAGGAGCAACGGCCGGTGCGGGCAGCACCGCGCACCACGAGAACAACGAGGACATCGCCCAGGATGAGCACCAATACGGTCAAGAGGGTCGATCGGGTCGTCATTCGGTTCGCCGGGGACTCCGGTGACGGTATGCAGCTCACGGGTGACCGGTTCACCTCGCAGACGGCGTTGCTCGGCAACGACCTGTCGACGCTGCCGAACTTCCCGGCGGAGATCCGGGCGCCGCAGGGGACCCTGCCGGGGGTGTCGAGCTTCCAGCTGCACTTCGCCGACCACGCGGTCCTCACACCCGGGGACGCGCCGGACGTGCTCGTCGCGATGAACCCGGCGGCGCTCAAGGCCAACCTGCGCGACCTGCCCCGCGGTGCCACGATCATCGTGAACACCGACGAGTTCTCCAAGCGCAACCTGAGCAAGGTCGGCTACGCGAGCAACCCGCTCGAGGACGGGTCGCTCGAGAGCTACGACGTGCACCCGGTGGCGCTGACCTCGATCACCGTCGAGGCGCTGGCCGACTTCGACGGGCTGACCCGCAAGGAGAAGGAGCGGGCCAAGAACATGTTCGCCCTCGGGATGCTCTCGTGGCTGTACACCCGGCCGATGGAGGGCACCGAGGCGTTCCTCAAGGCGAAGTTCGCCGGCAAGCCCGACATCCTCGACGCGAACCTGGCGGCGCTGCGGGCCGGCTACAACTACGGCGAGACGACCGAGGACTTCGCCAACGCGTACGAGGTCGCGCCGGCCGCGATGCCGGCCGGGACCTACCGCAACATCACCGGCAACGTCGCGCTCGCGCTCGGGCTGGTCACCGCCGCGCACCGCGCGCGGCTGCCGCTGTTCCTCGGCTCCTACCCGATCACCCCGGCCTCCGACATCCTGCACACCCTGTCGGGCCTCAAGCGGTATGGCGTCACGACGATGCAGGCCGAGGACGAGATCGCCGGGGTGGGCGCGGCCCTCGGGGCGAGCTTCGGCGGGTCCCTCGGAGTGACGACGACCTCCGGCCCGGGCCTGGCCCTCAAGGCCGAGACGATCGGCCTGGCGGTCTCGCTCGAGCTGCCGCTCATCGTGTGCGACATCCAGCGCGGCGGCCCGTCCACCGGCCTGCCGACCAAGACCGAGCAGGCCGACCTGCTGCAGGCCCTGTTCGGGCGCAACGGCGAGTCGCCGGTCGCGGTCGTCGCTCCCTCGACACCGGGCGACTGCTTCGACATCGCCGTGGAGGCGGTCCGGATCGCGACGACCTACCGCACCCCGGTGATCGTGCTGTCGGACGGCTACCTCGCCAACGGCTCCGAGCCGTGGAAGGTCCCGGCGACCGCCGAGCTGCCCGACCTGTCGGTGCAGTTCGCCACCTCCCCGAACGACACCAACGCCGCCGGGGAGCCGGTCTTCCACCCCTACCTGCGCGACCCCGAGACGCTCGCCCGGCCGTGGGCGATCCCCGGCACGCCGGGGCTCGAGCACCGGGTCGGGGGCATCGAGAAGGCCGACGTGACCGGCAACATCTCCTACGACCCGGACAACCACGACCACATGGTCCGGGTCCGGCAGGCCAAGATCGACGGGATCCGGGTGCCGGACCTGCAGGTCGAGGACCCGACCGGCGACGCCCGGGTGCTGGTCCTCGGCTGGGGCTCGACCTACGGGCCGATCGCCGCCGGGGTCCGCTCGGCCCGCGCCACCGGCGCCCATGTCGCCCAGGCGCACCTGCGCCACCTCGCGCCGCTGCCCGCCAACACCGGTGAGGTGCTGCGCGCCTACGAGCAAGTCATCGTCCCCGAGATGAACCTGGGCCAGCTGGCCATGCTGCTGCGCGCCCGGTTCCTCGTCGACATCCAGTCCCACACGGCCGTGCGCGGCCTCCCGTTCCCCGCGACGGAGCTGGCCGACGTCATCACGCGCGCAGTCAAGGAGCACCAGCAGTGACCATCGACCTCGGCCTCCCCCTCCCCGCCGACCACGGCACCGCCCGCGTGCCACGCCTCGCCGAGGGCGAGAGCCTCGGCAAGAAGGACTTCACCTCGGACCAGGAGGTCCGCTGGTGCCCCGGCTGCGGCGACTACGCGATCCTCGCCGCGATCCAGGGCTTCCTGCCCGAGCTCGGCCTCAAGCGCGAGAACATCGTCTTCATCTCCGGCATCGGCTGCTCGTCCCGCTTCCCGTACTACCTCGACACCTACGGGATGCACTCCATCCACGGCCGGGCCCCCGCCATCGCGACCGGGCTCGCCACCGCCCGCGAGGACCTGTCGGTCTGGGTCGTCACGGGCGACGGCGACTCCCTCTCGATCGGCGGCAACCACCTGATCCACGCGCTGCGCCGCAACGTCAACCTCAAGATCCTGCTGTTCAACAACGAGATCTACGGGCTGACCAAGGGCCAGTACTCGCCCACCTCCCGGGTCGGGCAGGTCACCAAGTCGACCCCGCTCGGCTCCGTCGACCAGCCCTTCAACCCCGTCTCCCTCGCGCTCGGCGCGGACGCGACCTTCGTGGCCCGCACCCTCGACTCGGACCGCAAGCACCTGACCACCGTGCTGCGGGCCGCCGCCGAGCACCGCGGCTCGGCGCTGGTCGAGATCTACCAGAACTGCCCGATCTTCAACGACGGCGCCTTCGACGTCCTCAAGGACCGGACCTCCGCCGAGGCCCGGATCATCCAGCTGCAGGCCGGCGAGGAGGTCACGCTGGGAGACCAGGTGGCCGTCTGGGACGAGGTGAGCGGCATACGGATCGTCCCCCGCGACGCGGCCGACCCCGCCCGCATCGTCGTGCACCACCCCGATGCGCCCGACCCCAGCACCGCCTACGCGCTGTCGCGGCTCGACACCCCCGACCTGGCCCACGTGCCGATGGGCATCTTCCGCAGCGTCACCCGACCCACCTACGACGACGCCGTCCGCGACCAGGTCGCCTCTGCCCAGACCGCCCCGGTCACCGACGCGGACATCGACGCCCTCCTCGCCGGACAGGACACCTGGACCGTGACCGCGTGACGTCGGGCCAGCCGACCTCGACCCTCAGCCGGCCGGGGCGCGTGCGCGGCAGGCTCGGCGGGGTCTCGGCGACAGGTTGGGGAACGGTCCTCGGCTTCGCCGCCTACGGGCTGTGGGGCTTCTTCCCGCTCTACTTCGACGCGCTGAAGCCGGCGGGCGCCTGGGAGATCCTCGCGAACCGGATCCTCTGGACACTCGCCTTCTGCGCGCTCGTCCTCGTCGTGACGCGGGACTTCCGGTGGATCGGCCAGGTCTTCCGCAACGGGCGGCTCGTCGGCGGCATCACGCTCGCCGCGCTGCTCATCGCGACGAACTGGGTCGTGTACGTCGCTGCCGTCACGTCCGGTCACACCAGCGACGCGGCGCTCGGCTACTTCCTCAACCCGCTCGTCACGGTGGCGCTGGGCGTCGTCGTGCTCGGCGAGCGACTGCGGTTCCTCCAGTGGACCGCCGTCGGCATCGGGGTCATCGCAGGGCTCTACCTCGCCATCGCGGGAGGCCGGGTCCCGGTCGTCGCGCTGACACTGGCCGGGTCGTTCGCCCTCTACGGCCTGATC
>DASSTN010000063.1:0-3485 GCA_035707905.1 Intrasporangium sp. | reverse complement strand
GCCCTCGACCTCGGCGGCCCGCGCCGCTGACGGCGAGCGGGTGCTCGAGCCAGTGACCTAGGACGGAAGGGACGACGCAGGGTGGGCATCCGATCGTGGTTCGGGCGGGGCGAGCCCGAAGCACCGGCTCCGCCACGCCCGGGACCGCCGACCGAGGACCAGCTCCTCGGCGCGCTCGACCGAGTGGAGCAGCAGGCGCGCGACGGGCAGGTGCCCGGCGTCGTGCTGTCCCGGCTGCTGCGCGTGACCGGGACCGTCCGCAACACCGTGCCCCGCCTCGCCGACCTCGGCATCGGCAGCACCCAGGGCTACAGCGTCATGGCCACCGCGACCGACTACCTCCCCGTCGCGATCGGCAACTACCTCCGCCTCCCGCGCGACTGGGCCGACACCCGGCCCATCGCGAACGGCAAGAGCTCGGTCATGCTGCTCGTCGACCAGCTCGACCTGCTCGGCGCGACGATGGACAAGGTGTATGACGCTGTGCTGCGCTCCGACGCCGAGGCGATCATCGTGCACGGCCAGTTCCTCGAGCAGAAGTTCGGCGCGGGCTCCGGCGGGGGGTCCCTCGGGCTCGACGCGCCGGACCCGACTCCCCAGAGCATGCCGAACGGCACGAGCGCGGCGCCGGCCCCCGGGCGCCTCGCACCACCGGAGCAGTGAGGTGACAGCGCGATGACGTCGTCCTCAGCCCTGGAGCGCAGCCTCCAGGAGCTGGCCGAGGTGGCCAAGGAGGCCGGGGTCGACCCGGCTGCCGCCCGCGACGAGGGCCTGCGCGTCGCCGCCGCCCTCGCCGAGTCCGCCCCCGGGGCACCGAGCGAGTGGATCGAGGCCGCGCGTCCCGGCACGACCGAGCTGCGCGAGATCAACAGCGCCTTCTTCGACGCAGCGGTCCGGGGCCGGCGCTGGCGGGCCTACCCGACGACTTTGCTCACCGAGCTCGCCGCGGCCGGCAGCCCCAGCGCCGCCCCGTACGCCAAGGCCCTGACCGGGGTCGCGGCGGCCGCCTGCACGCTCGGGGAGCCGAGCGTCACCGTCACCGCGAACGCGGCAGCCGCCTCAGCGGCATACCTCTCGGCCGTCCGGCAGCCCCGCCACGCGCCGACCCCGCCGTCACCCTCTCCCGCGCCCCTCTCCGCGTCGCCCCTGTCCCCCTCCTTCCCCGCCGAGGAGGTGCTGCGGCAGCAGCAGCTGCTCTCCGAATACCTCAGAGGCGGGCGCGGCCTCGGCCCCGTCCCCTCCCTCCTCTCCCCGGATGAGGCACTGCGACAGGCAGATCCGCAGCCCCAACACCTCAAGCCGGAGGAGAAGGTCGAAGAGAAGGCGGAGGAGGCCCCGGTGCCGGCGGAGCCTGCAGAGCCGGAGCAGTCGGTCGAGGAGCTGCTCGCCGAGCTCGACGCGATGATCGGCCTCGACCGGGTCAAGAAGGAGGTGCACCGTCAGGTCGCCCTCCTCACCGTCGAGCGGATGCGGATCGAGGCCGGGCTCAAGCAGACCCGCCTGTCGCGGCACCTGATCTTCGTCGGCAACCCGGGCACCGGCAAGACGACGGTGGCGCGGCTGATCGGGGCGATCTACCGGGCGCTCGAGCTGCTCCCCCAGGGCCAGCTCGTCGAGGTCGACCGGTCCGAGCTCGTCGCGGGCTACGTCGGGCAGACGGCCATCAAGACGGCCGAGGTGTGCGCCAAGGCGGTCGGCGGGGTGCTCTTCATCGACGAGGCCTACAGCCTGACCGGCGACCAGTACGCCCAGGAGGCGGTCAACACCCTCGTCAAGGAGATGGAGGACCACCGCGAGGACCTCGTCCTGATCGTCGCGGGCTACCCCGACCCCATGGTCGAGTTCATCGCGAGCAACCCCGGCCTTGCGAGCCGGTTCACCACGACGATCGAGTTCGACGACTACACCGACGACGAGCTGCTCGCCATCCTCACGTCCATCGCGGCAGCCGCGGACTACGAGCTGACCGAGGACGCCGAGCGACGGGTCCGGCACCTCCTCGAGGCGAGCCCCCGCGGGCCTGCGTTCGGCAACGGGCGCTTCGCCCGCAACCTCTTCGAGGCCGCGGTGGGGCGCCATGCGTGGCGCCTCAAGGACGCCGAGCAGCCCACGGTCGAGGAGCTGCGACTGCTCACGGCCGCCGACTTCACCGAGACGCCCGACCCTGACCCCGAGGCCCAGCCCGGGTCCGAGGCTCAGGAGCCGTTCAGGGGAACCCCTGATGGCGACGGCCCATCAGAGACGGCAGGGTCGGACCCGACACCGGTGAAGGAGGCTGAGGAATGAGCGTGAGTGCGCCGCGCACCATCCAGGGCTCGCTGCCGACGATCCCGACGACCAGGAACGAGGCGCGGAGCGTCTTCAACTCGCTCATCCACGGCACCCCGGGCCGGATGCGCTTGCTCGGTGCCCTCGCCGTCGTCGCCGCCCTCGTCCTCGGCGCCGTCTGCGCTCAGGCGCTCATCGGGTCACGCGCGGCCGCGGATCGGGCCGCGACCAACATCGCCCAGGTCGTCCGTGCCCAGAGCCTGGAGGTCGACCTCCTGCGGGCCGACGCGCTCGCCACGAACGCCTTCCTCGTGGGCGGCCTCGAGCCCTCGGAGCAGCGCAGCGCCTACGACCAGGCGATGACCGCCGTCGCCGAGGGGATCGCCGAGGCCGCCTCCGCCCAGCCGGCGGACGGCGACGCCCTGGCCGCCCTGTCCGTCAAGGTCCAGACCTACGCGACCCTCGTCGAGCAGGCCCGCTCCAACAACCGGCTCGGACTCCCGGTCGGCGCGAGCTACCTGACGCAGGCGAGCGCCGGGCTACGCAGCGACGCCATGCCGATCCTCGACGCGATCGTCACGGCGAACGAGAACCGGGCCAAGGCGGAGTTCGGCCGGGCGGACTCGACCAACCTGCTCTTCGTCGGCGTGGCCGCGGTCGTCGCGATCATCGGGGTCGGCGTCTGGCTCGCCCGCCGGACCCACCGCTACCTCAACGCACCGCTCACCATCGCCGTCGTGCTGCTCGCACTCGGCCTGTTCGTCGCGCTGTCGACGATCAGCACCGTCGGGACGACCGCCGCCGACGTCCGCACCAACGAGTACCGGGACACGCTGAGGCTCGCCCAGGTCAGCACGGCGGCCAACGACGCGCGGGCCAACGAGAGCCTGACCCTGATCAGGCAGGGATCCGGGCAGGCCTACGAGCTGGCGTGGCAGCAGAACGCCAAGACGATCGAGCAGGCGCTCGCCGGCTACAACGACCCGCTCCTCGAGGAGTGGCAGGCCTACGCCAGCGGCCACAAGCAAATCCGCCAGCTCGACGACAACGGCACCTGGGACCGCGCCGTGGCCCTGGCGACGTCGACGAAGCCCGATGCCCCGGGGGCGAGCTTCGCCAAGTTCGACCAGGACGTCGCCGCGCAGCGCGACGCGGCCAGCCACGGCGCCATCGAGCGCATCGACGGCCTCGGCGGCACGGCACCGGCCTACGCCGTG
>DASSTN010000062.1:0-9295 GCA_035707905.1 Intrasporangium sp. | reverse complement strand
CGGCAGCACGGATCCGCGAAGCCAACCCAGGACCAGCGACACCGTCACCGCGACCACCACGAACACGAGACCTTCCATGGCCGGGAAGTGTAGGGATCACCGGGTCCGCAGTCCGGAACAGGCCGAGCACCGCGACACGATCCACCTACGCTGCCCGGGTGAGCACTGAGATCCCCGCGGAGCTGGCCGACCTGCGCCGCAGCATCGACAACATCGACGCGGCGATCATCCACATGCTCGCCGAGCGGTTCCGGTGCACCCAGAAGGTGGGCGTCCTCAAGGCGCGCAAGAACCTCCCGCCCGCCGACCCGGCCCGTGAGGAGCAGCAGATCGCCAGGCTCCGGGCCCTCGCCCACGATGCGGGCCTCGACCCCGTCTTCGCCGAGAAGTTCCTCGCCTTCGTCATCGCGGAGGTGATCCACCACCACGAGCGGATCGCCGCGGCGGAGCCCGGCGAGGCCGACCCCACGGTTCTCGACACCGGCGTCGTCGCGCAGCCCGGCGCGTCGGGCGACACCAGGCCCTAGTAGAGGGTCGCCTCCTGTCGGGACGGAAGCTCAGCGTCATACGCCGCTGCCTCCTCGGCCGTCTCGAGACCGCGCGCCTCGAGCGCCATCCGTCCAGCGGTGGGCAGCGTGCCCGGCGCGACCTGCGGCTCAGGGTCCCAGAGCCGCGCCCGCCGGACCGCCCGGGCGCACTGGAAGAAGACGCGCTCGACGGTCACGACGATGAGCGAGGCCGGCACCTGGCCCTGCACAATGTGGCGCGCCAGCTCGGCCGGGTCGGTCGAGATGACCGCCGCGCCCCGCACCCGCAGCTCCTCGCCGAGACCCGGCACGAGGAAGAGCAGGCCGATCCGTCGGTCCCGCAGGAGGTTTGACAGGGTGTCGAGCCGGTTGTTGCCGCGCCGGTCGGGGATGACGAGGGTGCGCTCGTCGCGCACCTCGACGAAGCCGGCGGCATCGCCGCGCGGAGAGAGGTCGAGGCCGTGGGGCCCGACCGTCGTGACGACGACGAAGGGGGACGCCCGCACGATCTCGGCGTAGGCAGGGGTCAGGACGGCCTTCTCCTTCGCCAGCGACACGGGGCCGGGAGCGTTCGGGTAGACCTCGCGGAGCCGGTCGAGGCTCGTCACGACGTGCTCGTCGCTCATCGTCGAGCCGCTCACCGTCATGATCCGATCTCCGTCTCGCCCTGTGGCGTGGTGAGGTGAGCGGTCAAGCCCGGTGCGCCGGGTGCCACCCGCACGACGGCGTCGACGCCGGCGATGAGCGCCTCGAGCCCCGCCACGTCCGGGCTCGTCAGGACGAGCTCGGCGAGCCGGACGCCGCGGTCGGGCAGGGCCGTGGACGGAGGTGGGGTGTGCCACTCGATGAGCGACGGGGCCACGCCGCCGAGGGGCATGGACCCGTCGTCGGCGACGGTGAGGGCCCACCGGTTCGCGCCGCGTGACAGCTCCCTCACATCGGGGGCGCCAGCCAGCGAGTCCACCCGCACGACCCAGTGGACGAGCGCCGGCCCGCTCGCGAGCCGCTCGCGCACCGCCGGGGTGTCGAGCTCGAACCAGCGCGGGCGGGCGGGTGTGGCGCCCGGTTCGGGGGCGATGACCTCCAGGTAGGCACTCGGGCCGAGCGAGAGGAGGAGGTTGTGGGTGCCGTACTCCGTATGCCGCCCACCCGGCTCGAGCGGGCACCCGACCTTCCGCTCCAGCCAGTCCCGCCCCGCCTCCAGGTCGGCCGCCGCGACGACGAGGTGGTCGAGCTGCGGGGTGGCGGGCATGGATCCTGAGCCTACGCGCCGTGGCGCCTGCACGGGTGGAGCACGTGCAGGCCGTTAGGCTGACCGGGATCTCCCGCACAGAAAGCAAGGGTTCGTGTACGTCAAGAGCCTCACCCTGAAGGGCTTCAAGTCCTTCGCCTCGGCGACGCAGATGCGCCTCGAGCCCGGGATCACGTGCATCGTCGGGCCGAACGGCTCCGGCAAGTCCAACGTCGTCGACGCCCTGGCCTGGGTCATGGGCGAGCAGGGTGCGAAGTCCCTGCGCGGCGGCAAGATGGAGGACGTCATCTTCGCCGGCACGGCCGGTCGGGCCCCGCTCGGCCGTGCCGAGGTGAGCCTCACGATCGACAACACCGACGGTGCGCTGCCGATCGACTACACCGAGGTGACGATCGCCCGGACGATGTTCCGCAACGGCGGCTCCGAGTACGCCATCAACGGCACCCCGTGCCGCCTGCTCGACATCCAGGAGCTCCTCTCCGACAGCGGCATCGGCCGCGAGATGCACGTCATCGTCGGCCAGGGCCAGCTCGACACCGTCCTGCGGGCCACGCCCGAGGAGCGGCGCGGCTTCATCGAGGAGGCGGCGGGCGTCCTCAAGCACCGCAAGCGCAAGGAACGGGCGCTGCGCAAGCTGGAGACGATGGAGGCCAACCTCACTCGGGTCCAGGACCTGACCGGTGAGATCCGCCGCCAGCTCGGCCCGCTGGGGCGGCAGGCCGAGACCGCCCGCAAGGCGGCCGTCATCCAGGCCGACGCCCGTGACGCACGCCTCCGCCTGCTCGCGGACGACCTCATCCAGCTGACTTCGACGCTGGAGCAGGAGGTCGCCGACGAGAGCGCCCTCGTCCAGCGGCGCGAAGAGGTCGAGGAGGCGCTGCGCGACCTCGCGGGCCGACTCATGGCCCTCGAGGCGGCGGCCGAGGAGGCTCGCCCGGCCCTCGCCCTCGCCCACGACCAGTGGGCCGCGCTCGGCCGCCTCGTCGAGCGCATGGCCGCCACCCACAGCCTCGCCACGGAGCGGGTGCGGCTGCTCTCCGAGGACCCCGGGGACGAGGGGCAGGGGGAGCCGTCACGTGATCCGGTCGCCCTGCGCGAGCAGGCGGCCGAGGTCCGTGAGCAGGAGGCCATGCTGCTCGAGGAGATCGCCGAGCTCAAGGCGACCCTCGAGGAGACCGTGCTCTCGCGCAACGAGGCGGAGCGAGCGCATGCCGAGGAGACGAGCCGGCTCGCGCGGGCAGCCCGCGCCGCCGCCGACCGACGCGAGGGGCTCGCCAAGCTGGCCGGCCAGGCCGGCGCCAAGGCCTCCCGGATTGAGGCCCGCGAGGCCGAGATCGCCCGCCTGCGCACGAGCGTGGAGCAGGCGGCCGCCCGCGCGGCCGAGGCCGAGCAGGAGTTCGCCCGGCTCGAGGCCACCGTCGCGGCCGGCGAGGAGGGCGAGCACGGGCTCGACAGCGCCTACGAGGAGGCCGCCGAGCGGCTCGAGGCCGCGGAGGCCGAGCTGGCCCGCTGGAAGCAGGCGGAGGCCGCGGCCGACCGCGCACGCTCCACCGCCGCGGCCCGGGCCGAGGCCCTCGAGCTCAGCCTCTCGCGCAAGGACGGCGCTGCCGCCCTTCTCGCCGCGGCCGGCGAGGGGCAGAGCCGGATCATCGGGTCCGTCGCCTCGCTCGTGACGGTGGAGCCCGGCCTCGAGAACGCCCTCGCCGCAGCCCTGGGCTGGACTGCCGAGGCACTCGCCGTCGGCTCGCTCGGCGACGCCACCGAGGCTCTCGCCGGCCTGCGCAAGGATGATGCGGGGCAAGCCACCCTCCTCGTGCCCGAGTCGGCCACGCCGGTCGAGCCGGGGACGTGGCCCTCCCTGGACAGCGACGCGCGCTGGGCCCGGGACGTCGTGAGCTGCCCTGACTCGATCCGTCCGGCCCTCGAGCAGGTGCTCGACCGGGTCGCGCTCGTCCCCGACGCCGAGGTCGCCGCCCGGGTCGTGCGGGCTCACCCCGGCGTGACCGCCGTGACGTCCGACGGCGACGTCTACGCTCCCGGCTGGGCCCGCGGTGGCAGCAGCGCGGCCCCGAGCCTCATCGAGGTTCAGGCGGCCTTCGAGCAGGCGCAGGCGGAGGCCGAGCAGGCGACCCGCGAGGCGGAGCAGGCCCGCTTCCAGATCGCGGCGGCGGAAGGGACCCGGGCGGAGCTCGCCGAGGTCGTCGAGGCAACCCTCGACCGGCTCAACGAGAGCGATGCCCGCATGGCCGCCGTCGCCGAGAAGCTCGGCTCGCTCGGCCAGACGGTCCGGGCTGCCAGGGCCGAGGTCGAGCGCACGGAGCGTGCCATCGCCGAGGCGGAGAGGGCTCGGGATGCCGACGAGGAGGCGCATGCCGAGCTCCTCGAGCGCCTCGAGGCCGCAAGCGCCGAGGGCGAGGACGAGGCAGAGCCCTCGACCGAGGAGCGTGACCGGCTCGACGCCCTGGCTCGGGAGGCACGGGCGGCAGAGACCGAGCTGCGCCTCGGGCTGCGCACCCGTGAGGAGCGCGCCCGAGCGATGCGGGACCGGGCCGACTCCCTCGAGCGGAGCGCGCTGGCCGAGGAGCAGGCCCGCGAGCGTCTCGCCGCCCGTCGGGAGCGTCGGGAGCGCGAGGCGAAGGTGGCCGAGGCCGTCCGGCTGGCAGCGGCATACGCCCACGACGTCCTCTCCCGGTCTGCCGAGACGGCCGCGGCGGTGCGGGCGGCGGGCGAGCAGGAGCGGACGGAGCGTGACGCCCAGCTGGCCATCGTCCGGCGCGACATGGCGACGCTCCAGGAGGAGCTGCGCGAGCTCACCGACACCGCGCACCGCGACGAGGTGGCGCGCACCCAGCAGCGGCTGCGGATCGAGCAGCTGCAGAGCAAGGCCGTCGAGGAGCTCGGCATCTCCCCGGAGGCACTCGTCGAGGAGTTCGGCCCGCACCAGCTGGTGCCCTCCGTGCCAGACCCCTCCGCGGACCCAGACGCCGAGGTGCCCGAGCCCGTGCCCTACGTGCGCGAGGCGCAGGAGAAACGGCTGCGCCAGGCCGAGCGCAAGCTGAACGCCCTGGGGCGGATCAACCCGCTCGCCCTCGAGGAGTTCGCGGCGCTCGAGGAACGGCACAAGTTCCTGACCGAGCAGCTCGAGGACCTCAAGAGCTCCAAGCGCGACCTGCTCGACATCGTCAAGGAGGTCGACGAACGGGTCGAGAAGGTCTTCGCCGAGGCGTTCGCGGACACCGCGGTGCAGTTCGAGCGGGTGTTCCAGCGGCTCTTCCCCGGAGGTGAGGGCCGTCTCGTCCTGACCGACCCGGGCAACATGCTCACGACCGGTCTCGAGGTGGAGGCCCGGCCGCCCGGCAAGAAGATCAAGCGGCTCTCGCTCCTCTCGGGCGGTGAACGCTCCCTCGTCGCGGTGGCCCTGCTCGTCGCGATCTTCAAGGCGAGGCCCTCGCCCTTCTACATCATGGACGAGGTCGAGGCGGCCCTCGACGACGCGAACCTCGGCCGGCTCATCACCCTCTTCGAGGAGCTGCGCGACAGCTCCCAGCTGATCGTGATCACCCACCAGAAGAAGACGATGGAGATTGCGGACGCGCTCTACGGGGTAAGCATGCGCGGCGACGGTGTGACGACCGTCGTCAGCCAGCGACTGCGTGACGTCGCGGACCAGCCGGCCTGAACTCGCGGGGTAGTCTCCGAGGTCCGCGGACAACGAAAGAGGGCGGATGGAGATCTGGCCGGGCAAGTCGTATCCACTGGGTGCGACGTATGACGGAACGGGCGTCAACTTCGCCCTCTTCTCCGAGGTGGCGACTCGCGTCGAGCTGTGCCTCATCGGGGACGACCTGACCGAGACGAGGGTGGACCTGCCCGAGGTCGACGCGTTCGTCTGGCACGGCTACGTGCCCTACATCCACCCCGGCCAGCGCTACGGCTTCCGGGTGCACGGCCCCTACGAGCCCGCCGAGGGGCACCGCTGCAACTCGGCCAAGCTCCTCCTCGACCCCTATGCCAAGGCGATCGTCGGGCAGCCGGACAACACCCAGGCGACCTTCTCCTACCCCCTGGGGGACAACGAGGCGGCGCTGCGACCGCCGCCCGAGCAGACCGACAGCCGCGGCCACACGATGCTCTCGGTCGTCACGAACCCCTTCTTCGACTGGGGCGACGACCGACCGCCGCGGCACGACTACCACGAGAGCGTCATCTACGAGGCCCACGTCAAGGGCCTGACCAAGCTGCACCCGGAGATCCCCGAGCAGATCCGGGGGACCTACGCGGCCGTCGCCCACCCGGCGACGATCGAGCACCTCACGTCGCTCGGCATCACCGCCGTCGAGCTCATGCCCGTGCACCAGTTCGTCCAGGACGGGTTCCTCCGCGACCGCGGGCTGCGCAACTACTGGGGCTACAACACCATCGGCTTCCTCGCCCCTCACAACGAGTACTCGTCCAGCGGACAGCTGGGCGAGCAGGTGCTCGAGTTCAAGGGCATGGTCCGCGCCCTGCACGCCGCGGGCATCGAGGTCATCCTCGACGTGGTCTACAACCACACGGCCGAGGGCAACGAGCTCGGGCCGACCCTCGCCTTCCGGGGTCTCGACAACAACAGCTACTACCGGCTCGTCGGCGACGACCTCGCGCACTACTACGACACGACGGGCACCGGCAACTCCCTGCTGATGCGCAGCCCGCACGTCCTGCAGCTCATCATGGACTCGCTGCGCTACTGGGTCACCGAGATGCACGTCGACGGCTTCCGCTTCGACCTCGCTGCGACCCTCGCCCGCCAGTTCCACGAGGTCGACAAGCTCTCGGCCTTCTTCGACCTCATCCAGCAGGACCCGGTCATCAGCCAGGTCAAGCTCATCGCGGAGCCGTGGGACGTGGGGGACGGCGGCTACCAGGTCGGCGGGTTCCCACCCCTCTGGACCGAGTGGAACGGCAAGTACCGCGACACGGTGCGCGACTTCTGGAGGGGCGAGGGCGGCGACCTCGGCGAGTTCGCCTCGCGGCTGACGGGCAGCAGTGACCTCTACGAGCACACCGGGCGCAAGCCCATCGCGTCGATCAACTTCGTGACCGCGCACGACGGGTTCACGCTGCGCGACCTCGTGTCCTACAACGACAAGCACAACGAGGCCAACGGCGACGGGGGCCAGGACGGCGAGAGCCACAACCGGTCCTGGAACTGCGGTGTCGAGGGGCCCACCGACGACCCCGACGTGCTCGCCCTGCGTGGCCGGCAGCAGCGCAACTTCCTCACCACGCTCCTCGTCTCACAGGGCGTGCCGATGATCAGCCACGGCGACGAGCTCGGCCGCACCCAGCTGGGCAACAACAACGGCTACTGCCAGGACAACGAGATCTCGTGGATCGACTGGGACCTCGACGAGGACCAGACCGCGCTGCTCGACTTCGCGAGGTCCGTCGTCCGGCTCCGGCGCGAGAACCCGGTCTTCCAGCGGCGCCGTTTCTTCGCCGGCAGCGCCGACCACGGCGGCGAGAGCGAGCTCGGCGACATCGCCTGGTTCATGCCGAACGCCGAGCACATGGACGATCAGGCATGGAGCAACGGCCTCGCCAAGTCGCTCATGGTCTTCCTCAACGGCGACGCCATCCCCGAGCCGGACCCGCGTGGTCAGCAGATCCGCGGCGACTCCTTCCTCATCCTGTTCAACGCCCACTACGAGCCGATCACCTTCACGATCCCCGGCGAGGAGTGGGGCGCTGTCTGGATCCCCGAGGTCAACACGGCGGGCGAGACCACCACCGAGCAACTCGAGCCCGAGTGGAAGGTCGAGGTCGAGTCGCGCAGCATCCTGGTGCTCCGGTGCCCGCGTGAGCCGGCCGAGGCCGCCGCACTGTGAGCCTCGCCCACCGCGTGCCGACCTCGACGCTCCGCCTGCAGCTCGAGGAGCGCTTCACGCTCGACGACGCCGCGGCGGTCGTCGACGACGTGGTGGCACTCGGGGTGACCCACCTGTACCTCTCACCCGTCCTTCAGGCGACGACCGGCTCCACCCATGGCTACGACGTCGTCGACCACACCCTCGTCGCCGAGGGCATCGGCGGCGAGTCGGGGTGGTCCCGGCTCGTGGCCGCTGCCCGCCGGGCCGGCCTCGGGATCGTCGTCGACATCGTGCCGAACCACATGGCCGTGCCAGTGCCCGAGAACCGCAACCGGCCGCTGTGGTCGGTCCTCAAGGAGGGCCGGGCCTCCCGCTACGCCGGGTGGTTCGACATCGACTGGGCGGCCGAGGAGGGCCGCGTCGTCCTCCCGGTCCTCGGCGGTCGTCTCGACGAGGTCCTGGCCGCGGGTGAGCTGGGCCTCGACCGGGTCGGCGCCGAGGAGGTGCTCCGCTACCACGACCACGTCTTCCCGCTCGCGCGGGGAACAGCCGGTATGCCGCTCACCTCCCTCCTCGAGGCCCAGCACTACCGCCTGACCTCCTGGCGCGACGCGGACACCCTGAACTACCGCAGGTTCTTCGACGTCACCTCGCTCATCGGCGTCCGGGTCGAGGACCCAGCCGTCTTCGACGCCACCCACGCCCGCATCGTCGACATGGTGCGGGCCGGACAGGTCGAGGGTCTGCGGATCGACCACCCCGACGGCCTCGCCGACCCCAAGGGCTACCTGGGGCTGCTGGCCGAGGCGACCGACGGGAGCTGGGTCGTCGTCGAGAAGATCCTCGAGGGCGATGAGCGGCTGCCCGAGGACTGGGCCTGTGCCGGGACGACCGGGTATGACGCCCTGCTCCGCGTCGGGGGCCTCTTCGTCGACCCCGAGGGTGCCGAGCCACTGGCCCGCCTCGCGACCGGGCTCCTCGGTGAGGAGCAGGACCTGGCGGCGATGACGGTCGCGGCGAAGCGATACGTCATCGAGCACGTCCTCGGCGCCGAGATGGCCCGGCTGCTCCGGCTCGTGGGCCGCGCGCTGCCCGACCTCCCACAGCCCCCGGCCCGGGCCGCCCTCGAGGGGCTCCTCGTGGCGATGGACCGCTACCGGGTCTATGTCCGCCCCGGCGAGCCGGTGAGCAACGCAGCCGTGGCGGAGCTGGAGGCGGTCGCGGAGCGGGCCCTCGCCGCCGACCCCGGCCTTGACCCGGGCGCCGTAGCCGCCCTCGTCGACCTCGCCCTCGACCGCCCGGTCGGGGCCGACGACGAGGCCCGGGGCGACTTCTGCGTCCGCTTCCAGCAGACCTGCGGACCGGTCATGGCCAAGGCCGTCGAGGACACGGTCTTCTATCGCTACGTCCGGCTCACGGGGCTCAACGAGGTGGGCGGCGACCCGGGTCGGATGGGGACCTCCCCCGGCGAGTTCCACTCGTACGCAATGGGACTCGTCGCCCACCTGCCGCACACGCTGACCGCCCTCTCGACGCACGACACGAAGCGGTCGGAGGACGTCCGGGCCAGGCTCGCCGTCCTGTCCGAGCGGCCGGACGCGTGGGCCGACTGGCTCGGGGAGGCACGCCGGATCACGACGGCACGCCGCCGGGAGCGGCTCGAC
>DASSTN010000061.1:0-5631 GCA_035707905.1 Intrasporangium sp. | reverse complement strand
AGGCAGAACAGCGACTCGCGGGTGGGGAACCGGGCCCGGCAGTCGCCGATCTCGCCGAGCAGGCGGGCGGCGCGGACCTTCCCGGCGCGGGGCAGGCTGGTGAAGACGTGGGCGTCAGCATGCGTGGCCAGCTGCGTGTCGATCTCGACCGACAGCGCCTTGATCTGGGCGAGCAGCGTCATCAGGACGGCGACCAGTGCGGCGGTGATCGCGGCGTTCGCGTCGGCCTCGGCGCCGACCGGTCCGCGGGGCGCGGCGAGCAGGCGGGCGTGCAGGACGGCGGGGTCGGTCCGGCCGGGGTAGCCCTGTTTGCCGAGCCAGGCGGCGAGCCGCGTGGGGCTGAGCCAGTCGGCCTTGTCCTGGGTGCCGAAGCGGGTCAGGAACGCCAGGCTGATCGGGCTGTCGATCTCGGCGAACAGGCCGACCGCTCCGGGCAGGACGTTGCGCAGGTGCGCTCGCAGTTGGTTGGCGGCGGCGACCCGATGGCGGACGAGGTCCTTGCGGGCCCGGCAGGTGCGGCGCAGCGCGACCGTGGCCGGGCTGTCCGGGATGAGCGGGCGGAGCCGGGCCCGGTCGGTGCGCAGCGTGTCGGCCAGCACGAACGCGTCGAACCGGTCGTCCTTGTTGCCGGCCGAGCCGTACCGGCCGCGCAGGTTTTTCAGCTGGTTGGGGCTGATCACCACGATGGTCAGTGCGGCAGCGAACAGGGTGTCGATGACCGGCCCGTCGGGTCGTTCGATGGCGACCTCGCCGACGCCGTGCCGGCCCAGGAACGTGACGAGCTCACACAAGCCGGCGCTGGTGTGCTCGACCATGGTGCGGGCCACCTGACGGCCGCGGCCATCGACGATGCACACGGCGTGGTCATCACGGGCCCAGTCGATCCCGGCGGTCACGTCGTTCGGAGGTGTTTCGGGCAGGGTGGTGCTACTGGCAGACTTCATGTCAGCCTCCTCGCTGCTAGTCCCAGTGGGGAGGCACCCTCATGTGGTGCCGCTGGTGCCGGGACGCAGCTGCCGGTTCGCTCACTGATCGGCGCTCTCAGCCAAAGGCCCTGGCGCTCAGCCCTGTCGACGGTCTGCACGTCCCGGGTGACCACCAGACCTCGCGGATCTCATCGTGGACATCGAACGCGTCAAGCGAGCAGGGCGATGGCCGGGTGGCACCTCGGGTGCATCAACGCTCCATCTGGAAGCGCCGACACAAGGAAGGTAGACCAGTGAGCGCGCAGCCGACCGGGCCCGGGCGACGGCACCGACCCTCGCGACGCGGCGGCTTCCAGCCACGGGCCATCATCGCCGTCGCTGTCGCCTGGCTGTTCCTCTGGGACCGCATCACGTGGGGGAACGTCGTCAACGGGCTCATCATCGGGCTCGTCGTCACGACGGTCTTCCCGCTGCCGTCCATCGAGTTCGCCGGCCACCCACGACCGCTGCGGGTGGCCCACCTCATCCTCAAGTTCTTCACCGACCTCGTCGTCGCATCGATCCAGGTGACCCGGCTCGCCTTCGGCAGGAAGCGGCCGCGCAACGCCGTCATCGAGGTGCCACTCCGGTCGCGGTCCGACTTCTACCTGACCATCACCGCGGAGCTGAACGCCCTGGTGCCTGGCTCGGTCGTGCTCGACGCCCGCAGGTCCACCTCGACCCTCTTCCTCCACCTGCTCGACGTCGGGCGGCCCGGGGCGATCGAGGAGGGTCGCGCCCACGTGTACCGGGTCGAGGAGCGCGTCGTGCGCGCCCTCGGCTCCGACGAGGAGATCGCGGACCTCGAGCGCCGCAAGAGGGAGCAGGAGGCCTCATGACGACCTTCTTCGCCCTCGCCGGGATGTTGATGCTCGCCACGGCGGCCGCCCTGGTGCTCTACCGGGTCTACCGCGGCCCGACCAACCTCGATCGCCTCGTCGCGACCGACATCCTGCTCGTCATCGTCATCGCCGGCGTCGGCATGGAGGCCGCGTGGCACAAGCGGACCACGAGCCTGCCCCTGCTCATGGTGCTCGGCATCGTCAGCTTCGTCGGCGGGGTCGCGATCGCCCGGTTCATGTCGCACGACTCGGATCGGGAGGCGTCATGAGCTGGTCGACGGTGCTGGACGCCGCCGGGGGCCTCTGTCTGCTCCTCGGCGCCTTCATGTGTCTGGCCGGTGCGGTCGGCCTCGTCCGCTTCGCCGACACCCTGTCTCGCCTTCACGCTGCCACGAAGCCGCAGACGCTCGGGCTCATCCTCGTCCTCATGGGCCTCGCCCTGACGCTGCGCACGTGGGCCGCCGTGACGACCCTCGTCTTCGTCGGCGCGACGCAGTTCTTCACGTCCCCGGTGACCGCGCAGCTGGTCGGCCGTTCCGCCTACCGCCACCGCAACGTCCGGCACGACCTGCTGATCGTGGACGAGCTGTCGGAGGCATTGGCACGCGAGGGCGAGAACGCCGACGACGGCGATGACGATGACGATCAGGCCCGAGCCTGAGTCAAGAACAGCGAAACGGGGCCAATCATGGGAGGATGGTCTCGACGGCAGGCAATCTCATGTGGGTTGTGCTGTCGTTCCCTGATGTGCGGGCCTTTCTGACCGGTTGTGGTCCGCCGTCAGGAGGGTGGGGCTGTCTCTGAGGGGTGGCGGCCCCACCCCCCACACCTTTCAGGGCACGGGCTGGGCCCCGAGACGCCGGTAGCGCTGCCCCTGACCGGGCCGCCGGTCCGGCTCGCCGCGCTGCGGCCATAGGGACATCGCCCGCTCCGCCTGGGCGGTGATCGTCAGCGCCGGGTTGACGCCCAGGTTGGCCGACACGGTCGAGCCGTCGACGACGCTGATCCCCGGGTAGCCCCAGAGCCGGTGGTACGGGTCGACGACGCCTCGGTCGGCTGACTCACCGATGACGGCGCCGCCGAGGAAGTGCGCCGTCATCGGGATGTCGAGGATCTCGCCGATCGACGAGCCGGGATGGGCCTGCACGCCGGTGACCCGCTCGAGTCCCCGGGCCAGGGCGCGCACCGCGCGATTGCCCTGTGGGATCCACGTCGGGTTCGGCTCGCCGTGGCCCTGCTCCGAGGTGAGGCGCCAGCCGAACGGGCCACGGCGGCGGCGCACGATGATGGAGTTGTCCACGGTCTGCATGACCAACGCGATGACGGTCCGCTCGCTCCAGCGCCGCACCGACAGCGACTTCGCGAAGGTGATCGGGTGGCGGATCGCTGTGCCCACGAACCGGAGCGGTCGGGGCACTCGCCCACCACCGTCGACCTGCATGACCGCGAGCAGGCCCATCGCGTTGGACCCCTTGCCGTAGCGGACGTTCTCGACGTGCGTCGTCTCGTCGACGTGGAAGCTCGAGGTGATGGCGACTCCCCTCGTGAGGTCAACGTCATGAGGGACGCGAGCCGTCATGGCACCGCCGAGTGCCTCCGAGTTGGTCCGCGTCTGCCAGCCGAGCCGGTCCGAGATGCGGGGCAGGTCACTCGCCTTCATGGCCTGCAGCAGCTGGGCCGTGCCCCACGCTCCGGCCGCCACGACCACGTGACGCGCCGTCACGACCTGGGGATCCCGCCGACCACGCAGGCGCGCTCCCGTGCGGACGGTGTGGACGGCATACCCCTCGCCAGGGCGGTCGGGATCGAGTGGTCTCAAGGAGGTGACCGTGCGCAGCGGCTCGATCGCGACGCCGCGGCGCTCCGCGAGGGCGAGGTAGTTCTTCACGAGGGTGTTCTTCGCCCCCACCCGGCAGCCGACCATGCAGTTGCCACACTGCGTGCAGCCGGTGCGCTCCGGCCCCTCCCCGCCGAAGTACGGGTCGGGCACGCGCCTGCCGGGCTCTCCGAAGAAGACGCCGACGGGGGTTCGTCTGAAGGTCCCGCCCATGCCGAGCTCGACCGCGGTGTCCCGCATCAGCTGTTCCACGGGTCCCTCGCACGGGTTCTCGACGACGCCCAGCATCCGCTGCGCCGTGGCGTAGTGGGGGGCGAGCTCGGCCTCCCAGTCCGTGATGCCGGCCCACTGGGCATCCTGGTAGAAGGCCCTCGGCGGGACGTAGAGGGTCTGTGCGTAGTTGAGCGAGCCGCCGCCGACACCGGCGCCGGCAAGGACCAGGCAGTGCGGCAGGCGGTGGATCCGCTGGACGCCGTAGCAGCCGACGGCCGGTGCCCACAGGTAGCGGCGCAGATCCCAGCTCGTCCGAGCGAAGTCCTCGTCCTCGAACCGGCGGCCCGCCTCGTAGACGAGGACGTCGTAGCCCTTCTCCGCGAGCCGCAGCGCCGCCACGGAGCCACCGAAGCCGGAGCCGATGACGACGACGTCGTGGTCGTGGGCGTCACTCATGCCAGCACTGTAGGAGGACGGGCCGGCAAAGGCTACCGGCGGGTCACATCGCGGTGAGCGGGCCCGACTCCCGCACCTCCTTGCGCGCAGAAATGCGACGACCGCCGCTCGACGATGCGTCGGGCGGCGGTCAGGTGAGCTGGGCCGAGGGGCTCGGCCCAGACGTCAGCGCAGGACGGTGATGTTCGCAGCCTGCGGACCCTTGGGGCCCTGCTGGGTCTCGAACTCGACCTTGTCGTTCTCCTCCAGCGAGCGGTAGCCCGAGGAGTTGATCGCCGAGTAGTGGGCGAACACGTCCGCCGAGCCGTCGTCGGGAGCGATGAAGCCGAAGCCCTTCTCGGAGTTGAACCACTTGACGGTGCCTGTAGCCATGCTGAGCCTGCCTTCTGAGGAATGGAGCCTGCCCCGACGGTCGGAGCGCTCCGCGGTGTGATGCCTGTGATTCGTCTTCTCAGAATTCACTGCAGGCCCCGGCGGGGCCGACTACTCATGCTGCAAAAAACGCAAGAACCAACCGGAACCAACTCTAGGGGCCGAGGCCGCGAAAACCTATTCGGGCCGCCCGCCGACAGAGCCAGCCGGAGGTGTCAACGACCGCCGTAGGGTGCGACGACCACCTCGACCCGCTGGAACTCCTTGACGTCCGAGTAGCCGGTCGTTGCCATCGCGCGGCGCAGCGCGCCGATGATGTTCGTCGTGCCGTCGGCGCTGCGGCTCGGGCCGAGGAGGACCTCCTCGAGGGTCGCCTGCCGGCCCAGCTGGATCCGCTCGCCCCGGGGCAGCTGCGGGTGGTGCGCCTCCGCGCCCCAGTGGTACCCCCGGCCGGGGGCGTCCGTCGCCCTTGCGAGGGCGGCGCCGAGCATCACGGCGTCAGCACCGCAGGCGATGGCCTTGACGATGTCTCCGGAGGTGCCGACCCCGCCGTCGGCGATGACGTGGACGTAGCGCCCGCCCGACTCGTCGAGGTAGTCACGGCGCGCAGCCGCGACGTCCGCCACTGCCGACGCCATGGGGGCGTGGATGCCGAGGGTGGCGCGGGTCGTGTGCGCCGCTCCCCCGCCGAACCCGACGAGGACCCCGGCCGCACCGGTCCGCATGAGGTGCAGCGCCGCCGTGTACGACGCGGCGCCGCCGACGATGACCGGCACGTCGAGCTCGTAGATGAACCGCTTGAGGTTGAGCGGCTCGGCCTGGCCCGACACGTGCTCGGCCGACACGGTGGTGCCACGGATGACGAAGAGGTCGACTCCCGCGTCGACGACGGTCTTCCAGTGCTGCTGCGTCCGGGCCGGCGAGAGGGCACCAGCCACGGTGACCC
>DASSTN010000060.1:0-6013 GCA_035707905.1 Intrasporangium sp. | reverse complement strand
TCGCGCAGGTTGCTCCAGAGGCGCAGGATCCACGGGGCCGAGAGGACGGCGAGGCCGACGAGCGCGGCGAGGACGGCACCGGCGACCTGCCACAGGTCACCGAGGTTCGTGCCGCGCGCGAGCAGACCGACGAGGCCGAGCGTGACGAGGCCGAGGCCGACGACGAGCCAGATCCAGCGGACCGGTCGCCTCGACCCGCTCGGACCGGCGTCATCGAGCTGGGACCAGAAGAAGACCGCACCGATCCCGATGGCGACGACGGGCAGCACCACCTCCGGGTGCACGTTGATCCCGGCACTGCCGAGCCACATGGCGCCGGCCGCGACGAGGACGGCGATGCCGAGGACCGTGAGCACGACCGCCTGGTTGCCGCTGCGGATCCAGGTCCGAATGGCGCTGGCGGACAACGGCTGACCCGAACCGGCCCGGGCAACGGCCGGGGACAGCTCGGGATCGCCCGCTGTCGCGTTGCGCATCGTGGCCCAGAGGAAGACATAGACGGTCAGTCCGGCCGCGAAGGGGACCGACGTCAGCACGAAGATGATCCGCACGACCTTGACCGGCACGCCCAAGTGGTTCGCGAGCCCGATGGCGACCCCGCCGATGACCCGGCCGGACCGCGGCCGGACGAGTGGAGGGCGCGGCGTCCCGCGGGGTGCCGGCGGCGTGGCGGCGCCCGAGGGGTGCTGTGCCGTGTCCATGTGCCCATCCTCGCCCACACAGACCGCCCTGACGACCACGGCGGCGCTGTTTGGGGGTTGGCTCAGGGTCGGTTCAGGGTCGACCCTCATGGCTGGGCCCCCGCCCGGCGCGACAGGGTGGAGCCATGAACAGGAAGACCTCATCTTACGGCCTGGACGGCTTCTACGAGGCGCTGCGCCGGCCGGGCATCACGCGGACCAGCGACGGCCGCTGGTTCGCCGGCGTGGCCGCGGGCATCGCCCGGCGCCTCGGCGTCGACCCCCTCGTGGTCCGGGCCGGCTTCATCCTCTTCGGGCTGTTCTTCGGGATGGGGATCGCCCTCTACCTCGTCGCCTGGCTGCTCATGCCGGACGAGAAGGGCAAGCTGCCGATCGAGGCGGCCCTCAAGTACGGCGACGGGGGCTCCATCTTCCTGCTCGTCGTCGCCGGGATCTCACTCTTCGGCGGCGGCCCCTGGTGGAACGGTGACTGGAACGGGTTCCGCTTCGTCGGCCTCGTGGCCCTCGCCGCCGGCGTGTGGTGGTTCCTCACCCAGACCGACTCGGGGCGGGACCTGCTGAAGTCCCGCCCGCGGACCGGACCTCAGGATGCCGCCCTCCAGGACCCCACCGTCCCGGCGACGTCGGCCCCATCACCGACGTCCGCGGTCTCGACGGGCAACGCCGCGGCGGCTGCCGGTGCGACCCTCGCGGCGCCCAGCAGCGCCGCGCCCGAGCCGGCGCCCACCTGGACGCCCAGCCCAGCGGCATACGGTGAGCCACGGGAGCGGGTGCGCGGCGTCGGCTTCGCGGCCGGCCTGCTCGTGCTCGGTCTCGCCACCGTCGCCGGGGCTGTCGTCCTCAGCGTGGCGGACTCCGTCGGCTGGGATGGCAGCCATGTCGGCCTCGCGTTCGCGGCCGCCCTCGGCACCCTGGGCCTGGGGCTCGTGGTCGCTGGTCTCGCCGGTCGTAAGTCAGGGTGGCTCACCCCGTTCGCGCTCTTCGGCATCTTCGCCACCCTCATGACGATGGTCACCCCGAGGGGCATGACCGTGCCCTTCCACGTCGGGGACGCGCGGTACACCGTGACGAACCTGACCGGGACGACCCGCTACCAGAACGGCATCGGCAACCTGCGCGTCGACCTGACCGGCGCCGACCACGCGGCGACCCCGGGTCCCGACACTCTCAACGTGGTGCTCGGCCTCGGTGAGCTCGACCTCGTCGTGCCGCAGAACACCAGCGTCGTCGTCCACGCCAAGGCCAAGGCCGGAGAGCTGCGGGCTGTCGGCGCCAACGAGTCCAACAGCGGCAGCGGCGGCAGCCGGGAGTTCACCTTCGACGGGACCGGCTGGAACGAGACGGTGAGCTATGGAGCCACGAAGGCCGAGCCCGACATCGAGGTCTACGCCGAGGTCGGCGCGGGCCAGATCAACATCACGACCGGGAGCGCCTCATGAGCGACGACACCCCTGACCCCAGGACCAACCGACCTGACGACCCGATGGTCACGAGGATGAGCGAGAACCGCGAGCGCCCAGACGACACAACGGTGATCGGCGACCCGACCCGAGCCATCCCCGAGCCGCCCTTCCGCATCGAGCCGGACACGCCGGTGCCGGAGGACGCCGTCGCCTGGCAAGCCTCCACACCGGCGACGCCTCCGCCCGACCCGGCCACCCGCCGGCCGGACCCCGAGCGCTACCGCCCGCCGCTCGTGACCGTCCAGAAGGGCCCGCGTCCCGGCACGGTGATGCTCGGCCTGCTCGCCATGGTCGTGGCCGCCTACGTCCTCGTCGTGAACCTCACCGGCGCGCAGGTCGACCTCGCCCGGATGGGTCCCTCGCTCGTCGGCGGCGTCGGGGTGCTGCTCCTGCTCATCGGGCTCACGGGCGTCCTCCTGGGCCGCCGCCGCTGACCTCGTGGACGACGTATGCCGCTCAGCCGACCCCGGCTGAGCGGCATACGTCGCCGTCGTGGCCACGACCCTGACCGCGACGGTCACCTGCTGTCGCAGCGGCTCGTTAGGCTTTGGCGAGCCCATCCGACAGGAGAACCGACGTGACACTGAAGTCCGGTATCGACCTCGCCAACCTCGACCGGTCGACCCGGCCGCAGGACGACCTCTTCCGGTTCGTCAACGGCACGTGGCTCGCCACCACCGAGATCCCGGGCGACCGGGCCCGGTTCGGCACCTTCGACATCCTCCGCGAGGAGTCGACGAGTCGGGTGCGTGACCTCATCGAGGAGGCAGCGGCCGACACGGACGCCCCGGCGGGTTCGCCGAGCCGTCAGGTGGGCGACCTCTACGCCAGCTTCATGGACACGGCCAGGGTCGAGGAGCTGGGGCTCGCACCCCTGCAGCCCCTGCTCGGCGAGGTCGCCGCGATCGACTCCGTCGACGCCCTGGTCGCCGCCCTCGGCGCGCTGCGGCGGGCGGGCGTGGCCGGGCTGGTGCAGCACTACGTCGCGCCCGACGAGCGTTCGCCGGAGGACTACGTCGTCTACCTCGAGCAGGGTGGGCTGGGGCTGCCGGACGAGTCCTACTACCGCGAGGAGAAGTACGCCGCGATCCGTGAGGGGTACGTCGCGCACATCGGGCGGATGCTGGGGCTCGCCGGCGTGCCGGACGCCGACGAGAAGGCCGGCCGGATCATGGCCCTCGAGACGCGTCTGGCGCAGTCGCACTGGGACAACGTGACCAACCGGGACGCGATCAAGACCTACAACGCCCGCACCCGTGCGGAGCTCGACGAGATGGTCCCGGACTATCCGTGGGGCCGTTGGCTGGCGGCGCTGGAGGCGCCCGACGACGCGCTGGCCAAGGCCGTGGTACGCCAGCCGAGCTTCGTCGAGTCGCTCGGCGCCGCGCTGACCGAGGTGGACCTCGACGACTGGCGCGCCTGGCTGACCTGGCATGTCATCTCCGAGCTCGCGCCGCTGCTGCCACAGGCGCTCGTCGACGAGGACTTCGACTTCTACGGTCGCACCCTCTCCGGCCAGCCCGAGAACAAGGAGCGCTGGAAGCGCGGCGTGTCGGTGGTGGAGGAGTCGATCGGTGAGGCGGTCGGGCGCCTCTACGTCGCCAAGTGGTTCCCGCCCGAGGCGAAGGAGCGCATGCAGCACCTCGTCGCCAACCTCGTCGAGGCGTTCCGGCGTTCCTTCGGCTCACTTGAGTGGATGAGCCCGGAGACGCGGGCACAGGCGATCGCCAAGCTCGACCAGTTCACGCCGAAGATCGGCTACCCGGACGAGTGGCGCGACTACTCCTCGATCGAGATCGTGCCGGACGACCTGGTGGGCAACGTCTGTCGGGCAACGGCTTTCGAGGTCGACCGCAACCTCGCCAAGCTCGGCAAGCCGATCGACCGCGGCGAGTGGTTCATGCTGCCGCAGACCGTCAACGCCTACTACATGCCGTCCATGAACGAGATCGTCTTCCCGGCCGCGATCCTCCAGCCGCCGTTCTTCGACCTCGAGGCGGACGACGCGGTCAACTACGGCGGCATCGGCGCGGTGATCGGCCACGAGCTCGGGCACGGCTTCGACGACCAGGGTTCACGTTACGACGGCACCGGGGCGTTGCGTGACTGGTGGACCGAGGACGACCGCAAGCGGTTCGACGAGCTGGCCCAGCGGCTCATCGCGCAGTTCGACACCTACGTGCCGCACGGCGTCGACGACTCGCACCACGTCAACGGCGCCCTCACGGTCGGCGAGAACATCGGCGACCTCGGTGGCCTGCAGATCGGCTACGCCGCCTACCGGATCGCGACCGAGGAGACCGGGATGCCCGAGCTCGACGGCTTCACCGGGCCACAGCGGTTCTTCATCGGCTGGGCGCAGGTGTGGAAGGGCAAGGCCCGCCCCGAGGAGGCGGTCCGGCTGCTCGCCATCGACCCCCACTCACCCCAGGAGTTCCGCGGCAACGCGGTGCGCAACGTCACCGAGTTCCACGAGGCGTTCGGCGTGAGGCCGGACGACGCCCTGTGGCTGCCGGAGGAGGAGCGGGTGCGGATCTTCTAGCCGTCAGGCGGACTCGGCGACCTGCTTCAGCTTCTTCAGGCCACGCTCGAAGTCGGGGGCGACCATCTTCTCCATCGACCAGAACCGGCTCATCACCCGCATCACGACGTTCTGCGGTCCCGTCATGAGCCACTCGACGCGCGTCGTGGTCCCGTGCGGGACGAGGGTGAAGTCGATCCGGTTGTGACCCTGCATCGGCGACTGGAAGAGCAGGTCGATCCCCACGTGTGTGTCGACGGCCTCGAGGACCTCCATCCGGCCCGACCCCGCCTTGCTGTTGCCCCGCCACGCATAGACCGCGCCGACGCCCGAGTCCGGTCCCTGGTAGGTGCGCTCCATGTCCGGGTCCAGGTCCTCCCAGGGTGACCACCTGCGCCACTCGTGCAGGTCGGTGATCAGGGGCGTGATCCGCTCCGGGGGAGCTGCGATCTCGATCGAGCGGCTGACGCTGAACTCCTTCGGCATGGCGTCACCCTACGGGTGCAACCACGCGCGGAGGGCGGTTCGCCGACCACTCGGCTGAGCGGCATACGGACTTACTGCGCCGGAGGCGCGACGTCCTGCTGGGCGGGCAGCGCGTCCTGGCGGACGATGCCGACCGGGCAGGTCATGCCGTTGGGCCCGTGGTTGCAGTAGCCCATCGGGTTCTTGTGCAGGTAGCCCTGGTGGTAGTCCTCGGCGACGTAGAACGGCCCGGCCTGCTCCGCCGAGCGGATCTCGGTCGTGATCTCGCCGAAGCCGTGCTCGTCGAGGACCTTCTGGAAGGCGTCCCGGGTCGCGATGGCGGCCCGCTCCTGCTCGGGGGTCGTCCAGTAGATCGCCGACCGGTAGCTGGTGCCGACGTCGTTGCCCTGCCGGTTCGCGGTGGTCGGGTCGTGGTTCTCCCAGAACTGCTTGAGCAGCAGCTCGGGGGTCGTCTGCTCCGGGTCGTAGACGACACGCACGATCTCCGCGTGCCCGGTCAGGCCGGTGCAGACCTCCTCGTAGGTCGGGTTCGGCGTGTAGCCACCCATGTAGCCCGCCGCCGTCGCGATGACTCCCGGCTGGCGCCAGAAGATCCGCTCGACGCCCCAGAAGCAGCCCATGCCGAGGTAGATGACCTCCGACCCCTCGGGCCACGGCCCCTCGATCGGCGTGCCGAGGACGACATGGGTCGGGTTGACCGCGTAGGGGCGCTCCGCCCGCCCGGGCAGTGCCTCCTCGCGTGCGGGCATCGTGGACTTCCTGCCGTATCCGAACACCATCCCAGTCTCACACCTTCGTCTCGATCGGTCGCCTACGGGCGTGCAACGCGCGACGACCCATCC
>DASSTN010000059.1:0-2968 GCA_035707905.1 Intrasporangium sp. | reverse complement strand
GCGAGATTGTTCACGAATTGGGCCAGCGAATCGGCCGCGGTGAACATGGTGTCGAACGCCCCTCTGACCGCGTCAGCGGCGTCAGCGGGCCGCGCGAACAGGTAGTACGCGACAAAACCGATGCCGCCGTAGGTGAGGACTTTTTTGACCTGCACTGTACGCCTCCGAACCGACTTACCACTCCACCCGCCTATACATTACCCACCCCCAAGCCGGGGTAAAGGTGCCTAGACGAGTTGGTTCCGATCTTGGTTAGCCACGCTCGCTGGCCACGAGGGCGAGCACGTGGAGATGCTTGCGGGCGATCCGCTCGACCAGGTTGGGATGGGCGTAACCAGTGACCTCGAGCGCCCCGTAGTGGGCCGCGTCGACGCAGCGCGTCACGATGGCCGCCGAGTGGACGCCGGCGAACTCCTCGCACAGCGCCGCCTCGACCTCCGCGTACGGGCTCGACTCCGGTTCGGTGTGATCGTTCACGAGCACACCCCGGAGATCGCGCAAACGCTCATGGTGGTCCCCCGCACCCCAAGTGTCTTCCTGGCTCTACGTACCCATGCAATCACAGTATGTAACGAAGTGGCCACTTGAGGTGGGGATTTGGCGAAGCTCAGACCACGCCGTAGAGCCGGTCGCCCGCGTCGCCGAGCCCCGGCACGATGTAGCCGAGCTCGTTGAGCCGGTCGTCCAGCGCGGCGGTGACCACCCGGATGGGCTTGCCCGAGTTCGCGAACACCTTGTCCATGTAGGCCAGGCCCTCGGGGGCGGCGAGCAGGCAGATGGCCGTCACGTCCACCGCGCCCCGGTCGAACAGGAACTTTATCGCCGCGGCGAGCGTGCCGCCGGTGGCCAGCATCGGGTCGACCACGTAGCACTGCCGGCCCGACAGGTCGTCGGGGAGCCGGGTGGCGTAGGTCTCGGCCTGGAGCGTCTCCTCGTCGCGGATCATGCCCAGGAAGCCGACCTCGGCGGTGGGCAGCAGCCGCGTCATGCCGTCGAGCATGCCCAGCCCGGCCCGCAGGATCGGGACCACCAGCGGGTACGGCTTGGCCATCCGCAGGCCCTTCGCCGGGGACACGGGGGTGTCGACCGTCACCTCGGTGACGCGGACGTCCCGGGTGGCCTCGTACGCCAGCAGCGTCACCAGTTCGTCGGTGAGCCTGCGGAAGGTGGGGGAGTCGGTGCGGACATCGCGCAGCGCGGTGAGCTTGTGGGCCACGAGCGGATGGTCGACGACGAGGGTCTCCATAAGGGACAACGCTATCTTGTGTGCTACGTACCAGACATCGCGGTACCGTTTTTGATCACAATTTGGTCGGAGCGGCTCACCGCGGGCAGCCTGGTCTGGGACGATGGGAAACTCGGAAAGGCTCTGGTTGTCAGGGTCGGGTGGGGGATCGCGATGACAGACGAAGAGGCGCTCGATTTCGCCATCGTGGTCTTTGGTGAGGACGATCGCTGGGACGCCGAGCTGCTCCCCGTCGCGCTGACGTCCGATCTGCACGGGCTGATCAAGGCGCTCCGCCAGCAGCCCACCGAGAGCGCCACGATTGGCCTCGTGGCGGTGGGGGATGAGTTCTTCGTGGCGCTGCGGGTCATCGGAGAGCGGGTCGATGTCTTCCTGTCAGACATCGCCGCCTCGTGGGACTACCCGCTGGCCCGGCAGGTGCTCGAATACCTCGACGTGCCGGTGCCCGACGAGCAGGAGCTCGACGAGATCCTCCAGGACGAGGACACCGCGCTGCCCGCCGGCGACCTGTCGATCTTCGCGGACCTCGGGCTGGACGAGATGGAGCTGGGCATCCTCTCCGGGGATGTCGACCTGCTGCCGGACGAGGTCCTGTCCAGCATCGCGGCGCGGCTCGGGTTCTCGGAGCCGTTCGAGCGCGCCATCGAATCGGTCTTCGACTGACCCCTGGAGCGCACATGGCGGCGAACACCTTCTCTGCGGCCTTCGTCAAGACTTCCGACGGCTGGAGCGGGGCCGAGGTCGACCTGTCCGGCACCGAGATCGTCGACGACTTCGGCGACGCCGTGACCGAGGCGCTCGGGCTGGCCGGCGACGAACTCGCCCTGCTCTGTGTCGAGGTCGAGGACGAATGGTTCGCGATCGTGCGCTACCTCGGCGACGAGGAGCCGCGGGTGTTCCTCTCCGACGCCCACGCCATCGCCTCCAACCACCTGGGCGAGCTGTTCGCCGAGTTCGCCGGGGTGGCGCCCGGCCGGGAGACCAACGAGCTGGGGGTGCGCCCGGCGGGCGACTTCGACCTGCTGAGCGACCTCGGCGTCAGCTCCGAGGAGCTGCTCGAGCTCAGCATGGAGGAAGGGGTGCTCCCGGCGGACGTCGTCTCGGTGCTGGCCGAGCGGCTGTCGTTCGCCGACGAGCTCGACCGCCTGCGATGACCTGGACCGCCGCCATGCGGCTGGCGCTCGACGAGGCGGCCGCCGCCGGTGCGCGCGGTGAGGTGCCCGTCGGCGCGGTGGTGCTCGGCCCCTCGGGCGAGGTCCTCGCCGCCGCCGGCAACGACCGCGAGTCCACCGCCGACCCCACCGCCCACGCCGAGGTCCTCGCGCTCCGCGCCGCCGCCCGCCGCCGTGGCTCGTGGCGGCTCGACGGCTGCACGCTCGTCGTCACACTCGAACCCTGCACGATGTGCGCGGGAGCCGCCGTCCTGGCGCGGACCGACAGGATCGTGTACGGAGCCGTCGACGAGAAGGGCGGGGCCGCGGGCTCGCTCTGGGACGTCGTCCGCGACCGCAGGCTCAACCATCGGCCCGAGGTCGTCATGGGCGTGCTGGCCGAGGAGTGCTCGGCCGTCCTGAAGGAGTTCTTCGGCACTCGCCGGATCCGGTAAGCTCGTCGGCGGTGGTGTCGCCTAGTGGCCGAGGGCGCACGCCTCGAAAGCGTGTGATGGGGCAACTCATCCGTGGGTTCAAATCCCACCACCACCGCCCTCCGGAAGGGCCCCGC
>DASSTN010000058.1:0-2606 GCA_035707905.1 Intrasporangium sp. | reverse complement strand
CCACACGCGAGCAGGACGTCGATGAGGCCGGGCAGCACCCGCGCCCGCTCGACCGGGGCCCGCGGCTCGGCGAGCAGGCGGCGAGCCGCCCCGGCGGCTGCCCCCAGCTCACCCCGGTCCACCCAGAGCAGGGCCAGCCCGGGCTGCGGGTCGAACCCGCACTCCCCCGCGAGCCGGAAGGACCGATCCGCCTCGTCGAGGTCGCCGAGGACCCGCTGGACCTCACCGCGCTCGTAGGCGGCCCTGCCGATCGCCGGCACCTGACGGCTGGCACGGTATCGCTCGATGGCGGAGTCGAACTCCTCGATGGCCTGCCGGAGGGCACCCCGTGCGACGAGGAGCTGGCCCCGGTGCAGGGAGCACTGCCCGGTGAAGGCGACGAGGCTAGGGTGCGCCTCGCACCACCGCTGCAGCCCCGAGGTCCACTCGGCGACGCGGCCGAGCTCGCGCACCTCCTGACACCCCTCGATCGCAGTGCAGTAGACGTTGCCGAGCACCTCTGGGGAACGGCCGTGCGCCAGCAGCGCGGTCATCGCCTCGTCGAGGAGCATCAGCCCGTCGGCGACCCGCCCCGACCCGATCGCGATCCGCCCGAGTGCACACAGCCCGAGGGCGACGAGCTCCCCGTCGGCGTGCCGCCGACCGGCTGCGACGGCCTCCTCGGCCCGAGCCTGGGCCCCGGGGAGGTCGCCGGCCATCACACACCGGAACATGTGGGCGAAGGTGATGTAGCCGCGTTCGACCACGTCGGGCAGGTCGGCGAGCAGCCGGTCCGCGGTCGCGAGCCAGCCGGCCGACCTCGAGTGCTCGCCGGCGACCGCCGCGATCATCGCGATGTGGAAGGCGGACCGCACCGCCCCGGGGACGTCATCAACGCCGACCTTCACGATGTGGGCCCGCTCGAACAGCTCGAGGGCGAGCTCCCGCCGGCCGACGAGGAAGGCCGACTCGGCGGCGCGGTCGAGGTCGTCCGGGCCGAGCGAGGCCGGGTCGGCGGTGCACCACCCGTCGAGTGCCGCGCTCCAGTCACCGCGCTCGAAGTCCGCACGGGCCCGGGCCAGCTCCTCGACGACGCCCACCAGCACCTCCGACCTGAGCGTACTGCTGGCCCGCTCTCGAGACGGGTCAGTTCTCGGGCCTCACACAGGCTGCTCGCGCTCACCGGGGACGGCGAGCGCGAGCAGGCTCAGCGCCATACGAGCCTCTCAGTCGGTATGCCGCCCAGCGGGCTCCGGGACGCGGCTGGCCTCCGCCCGCGCCTCCAAGGTGCGCGCGAGGGTGGCGCCCTCGACGTCGACGTTGGGCAAGAGGCGGTCGAGCCAACGCGGGATCCACCAAGCCTTCTCGCCGAGGAGGTGCATGAGGGCCGGGGTCAGGGTCATCCGGACGACGAAAGCATCGACGAGGACGCCGAAGGCGAGGCCGAAGCCGATCGGGCGGATCATCGTCAGCTCGGCGTGGACGAAGCCGGCGAAGACGGCGACCATGATGAGCGCTGCGGCGGTCACGACGACGCGGCCGTGGTCGAAGCCGGTCAGCACCGCACGGCGGGCGTCCTGCCCGTGCTGGTGCGCCTCACGCATGCCCGACACGAGGAACATCTGGTAGTCCATCGCGAGGCCGAAGAGGACGCCGATGAGCAGGGTCGGCAGGAAGGACAGGACCGCGCTCGGCTGGTTGACGCCGAGCAGGTCACCGAGCCAGCCCCACTGGTAGACCGCGACGACTGCGCCGAACGCGGCTGCCAGCGACAGCAGGAAGCCGCCGGTCGCGAAGAGCGGGACGACGAGGGACCGGAAGATCAGCACGAGGATCAGCAGCGACAGGCCGACGACGATGCCGAGGTAGAGCGGCAGGGAGTCGGAGAGGATCTGCGAGATGTCGATGTTCGCGACGGTCTGGCCGGTGAAGTCGACGGCGGCTCCGGTCGCCGTGGTGATCCCCGGCTCAGCAGCGCGGAGCGCCTCGACCGTGGCCACCGTCGACTCCTCGGCCGGCCCGTCCGCGGGGAGGATCTGGAAGGCGGCGGTGCGCCGGTCCTCGCTCATCCCGAAGGGGACGACCGCCGTGACGCCCTTGACCCCGGCGAGCTGGTCGGCGACGTCCAGGGACTTCTCCTCGGCGGCGGACTTGTCGAGGCCGGCGGGCAGCGTCGCGACGCCGATGATCGGCCCGTTCGCGCCGGCGCCGAAGTGCTCGGCGGTCAGCGAGTAGGTCCGGTGGGCGGTCGAGCCGGGCGCCTCGGAGCCTCCGTCGGGAAGGCCGAGGCGCAGGCTCCCGGCGGGGATGGCGACGACGCCGAGCAGGACGATGCTCGCGAGGGCGAAGAGCCAGGGGTGGCGGGTGACCCGTCCGGCCCAGCCGGAGCGGGCGTGCGCGGCGGCCTCCTCGTCGCTCTCGAGGAGGTGGTCGGCGTCCGGCAACGGCTGACCCTTGTCGGTGAAGCCGAACCTGCGCCAGCGACGGCGAGGGATGACCCGGTGCTTGACGAGCTCGAGCACCGCCGGGGTCAGCGTGATCGCGACGAGGACCGCGATGGCGACGGTGAAGGCGGCCACGAGGCCCATGACGCCGAGGAAGGGCACGCCGGTCACGGTGAGGGCCGC